>JALVZH010000271.1 GCA_027022105.1 Bacteroidales bacterium
CCGTTAAAGAGACCCGCATAGCTGCCAACCGTGACAGTGAACGTGAGTTCCAGAGCTTCAACCTGTATCGTAAGGCAGACGATGAGACAGAATACACACTGTACGCCAACATACCTTACGAAGACGGTGTAACATCGTATGAGTACTACGACCAGTACCCGAACGTAGATATCCAGAAAGGATACTACTATCAGGTAACTGCCGTATGGGCCAGCGATGTTGACAACTGTGAATCCGATCCTGCCCACGCACAGATAATTCCCATGGACGATTACGTATATGTATTCGTAACGGGAATTGACAATCCGTTGGCAGATGGTCTGACCAACTTGTACCCGAACCCTGCCAAAGACAAGGTAACGGTAACAAGCAGCAGCGCCATGACCCACATCACTGTTGTTAACTACCTCGGACAGGTTGTTTACAATGCCGATGTAAACGACGCAACCACCGTAACATTGAACACTGCTTCATATGAATCGGGCGTTTACGTTGTACGCATCGACACCGAAAACGGACAGGTAACAAAACGAGTAACTATTGCCAAATAGCAGTAGCGAAAGTATCTCTCAATAAAAAAGGCCGCCCCAAAAGGGCGGCCTTTTTTTGTTATCGGAATTACTGATTTTTTTATTCTCCGGTAAGGGTAAATCCTTCTGTTCTTGTCATATAAAAGAGTGGATGTCGGGGCAAGCCGTTTTGCAATGAATAACCTCTAATACCTATATACTATGAACAATTATACCAAATCCTTTTCTTTTGTATTAGCACTGCTTATGTCGGTATCTTTCCTGTTTGCACAGAATGCCGGACATACATTTGCTAATACGGTAAAAAGATATCCGGCTAACTCCGGATTCACTAAACCCTCGGAGTTAAATTCTGCTAACCATGGTAAAGATGTGTCGTTGACCAATGTTTTTACCGGCACAGGAAATATCGAAGGCCATGTATATGCCAACGGCAATTCTCTTTACGGTGCCCATGTGGGGATAGCCGGTATTAACGAAATATTAACCGATACAAACGGTTATTATTCGTTTACGGGTATTCCTTCCGGCGATTACGAAATGTACGCATTCAAAGACGGAATGAACTTCGATTCTGTTTCCATAACACTTGCTGACGGACAAACCCTGACCCGGGATTTTGATCTTACACCGCCTGTTATGATAGTCAGTCCGTTAACCTTTTCCAAAACATTAAACCCTGAGGAGTATGTCACCGATTATCAGGGAATTCAAAATAGCGGTAACGGACATCTGTACTGGAGTGCTTCCATACAGTTTTCTACAACCAATGCAGTGAACAGGGGTAGCATTCCTGCAACTCCTCATATGACTTTTACCTCTCCGCTTTCGCAGGAGGGTATGCTGCTTACTAATCAGGGTAGTCCTTCCGGTTCACGTGTTGATTGTCCGGCGGGAACCGTTTGGGGTAATCCCGCAGTTAACTATACCACAGCATATATAAGTGATGATGGACCCCCTTATATTTGTTACCAAAGTTACAGTTCCGGTGATAATTTTCAAACTGTAACCTTTTATTTTGTTGCATTGCCTGCAGTAGCCGATACGGTGGACTTTAACATCGATTTTTATCAGGCGGGAAGTACACCGGGAGCAGGTTTTGCTTCGTATTCAGCAAGTATAGCCGGTGTAAATACAGGTGAATTATTACTGGGAAGCTACCCGATTTATTCATTTACCGTAGAACTACCCGACATTATTACGGTTCTTGACGGTTGGATTTCCATACATGCCGCTGCTTCCGGAAATATCTATTACTGGGTTAACACTACTACCGGTAGCGGCTCGGCCATGCAAAACAGTTCATCTATAAGCAGTCCATTATCCGTGTGTCTTGGGGAACCTTTAACAGCTAATTGGCTTTCTCTTGAAACCTATGATGGTTTTATCCCTGCCAACGGCGGCTCTGAAAACATCGGGGTTTATTTTAATGCGCACGGAACAACTGCGGGTGAGGTTTATACTGCAGATATTGTTTATTCTGCCGATCCCAATGTTTCGCAAACTACTGTTCCGGTAACAATGATTGTTGCCGGAGACCCTTTAACACCACCCTACGGGTTGGAAGCCGATTTGGCCAATCAGGTTACCGGTGAGGTTGACCTGACCTGGAATTATAATCCTACAATGGATCCCACATTCCAGTATTTTTTGATTCGCCGTGACGGGACACCCGTTGGTAATACCACCAATTCTTATTACACCGATATGCTTCCTGCATACGGCACCTATTCTTATACGGTAACGGCAGTTTATGCCGAAGGCGAAACCGGTCATGCCGGCCCTGCTTTTGTTGACTGGTTGATTCCTGCATTATGTTATAACCCCGGTTCACTGTATAATGAACAATGGCCCGGTGTACAGGAACAGGTTACCCTTACCATTGAAAATTGCGGTGACGGGACGCTCTCTTTCTCTTTTCCCGGTTATACAAACGGAAACAAAGGGTTTGCACGTACTTCAGGCTTTATTGCTAATGTTCAGCCTGCGCTGGGGCAAATTGTTTCGGGCGATTCGGTTCAAATCGTCATTACCTATAATTCAACAGGATTTACGGCAGGAGATTATAATGAGTATCTAAATATTGAGACAAACGATCCCGCTCATCAGGTTGACAGCATTTTAAATACCATGCATGTTTATATCCCTGCCACCCTGTACGGTACGGTTACCGACTGCAATACGGGTTTGCCCGTTCTTGGCGTGGATGTTACCGCAACAGGAACAACAACCTTTACCGCATCTACCGATAATAACGGGTATTATGAGATGAATGTGGATGAAGATACCTACGAAGTAACCTTTGAGCTGCTTGGTTATCAATCGTCCACCAATACCAATGTATTTGCACCGGCAGGCGTAATGACCGAATCCGGAACCGTAATGTGCGAAATGCCTTATCCGGTACCGCTTGTACAAGCAGATGTGAATCAGGATGATACGGAATGTTTAATAACCTGGAGTCCGCCCGAAGGGTCTTATGAAATTATTTACGATGACGGAACCGCCGAAGATTATGTAAGCTGGACAGTTCCCGGCAATGCCATAGCGGTTAAATTCACTCCTGCGGGATATCCGGCTACCGTAACCGGTGGCCGCCTGTATGTGGGCGACGGCAGTTTCCCCGCCAATTCCAACTTCCTTGGCAGCCGGTTTGCCATAGGTGTAATGGATGACAATGGTACTAATGGACTGCCCGGAACCCTGCTGGATTCTATCGTTGTAGATGTGAATAACTATTATTGGGTAACGTTTGACAGCCTGAATGCCACCATTACCGAAGGTGATTTTTTCCTTGTTATGTGGCAACTTGCCTTTCCGCCCAATGCCGCACCTGTGGGTGTTGACAATCAAATCCCTACGGTTTACCGTTCTTATGTAAAAGTCGGGAACCATAACTGGACGGTAAGTCCTTATCAGGATTTTATGCTCCGAGCCGTTGTAAATGGCATTAACACCGGTGCAACCATGAATGCCGATGCTGAAGATAAAATGATTTATCCACCGAAGATTGCCGGATTCAAAGGCTACATTGCTACCGGCCCTCCAAAAGGCATACCGGGTATGGAAAAATCAGGTATTATCCGTCCTGATGAAAGCCAGGCCGGTGACAGGGATATGACGGACTACACTGTGGCTCTCGTTGACGGATTTGATCCCGATGCAGGACAAACCCCTGAAGACGGCACTTTGACCCCGCTGCTCAATACCGGAAATACAAGTTACAACGATACGGGTTGGGGCGGTTTGGCCGAAGGCTGGTATGCCTATGCAGTTGCCGTAAATTACGAAAGCGGCGATACGAGCGATTGGACATATTCCAACATAGTAGGTCATCTGAAAGATGTTGCCGTAACCATGCATTTTATGCTTTGCGACGGCGAAACTCCGGACAACATAATAGTTACATTGGTGGGACACAGTTATCCTTTCAATACATATATAGATACAACAAATGAAAACGGTTATGTGGGATTCGACAGTGTGATTAAAGGTTTTTATGACATTTTTGTTGACAAAGCAGGTTATCAGGAATTTAGTCACATTAATATGCCGGTTCTTACCGATTACACTGAAGAGGTATTGTTACAGAAGATTGCTTATCCCGTACGCAACCTGTATGTAGATCCGTTGACAAGTGTTGCTACCTGGGATGAACCTTTAATTACACAACTGGAAACCGAAGATTTTGAGTATCCGGATTTTCCACCCGAAGGTTGGCAGGTGTATTCGGAATATAATGAAAAATGGAAACGAAGCAATGATGGTGGTAGTACGGGATTTCCGGTACCTCCCGGTGACGGATACTATGCTGTAAACAATGATGATATTGCAGGAAGCATGAACGGTGGTAAGGATTATCTTATTACACCCGAAGTAGATTTAAGAGAAAGCGAGAATTATAAACTTTATTTTGACCATTATTATACAGGAGCATATGGAGAAACAGCTACAATCGAATATACAACAGATAACGGTGCAACATGGAATCTTTTATACACTATGAGTCCCGTTACGGATTGGATGCCGGTATCAGTAAGCCTGAGTTCAATATCAGGTATTAACGGCTTAGGACATGTCAGGCTTGCATTTAATGCCGATGATCATAATACATGGGCCTCGGGATGGGCTGTTGACAATGTTTCGATTCATAATGGCGCTGCGCCGGCAGTTTCGTATATTGTATATCTGGATGATGTTTTTATGGCCGAGCTCCCCACTACCCAACACTCCTATGTTTTTAACAATCTGCAATACGGAACCACCTATACGGCAGCTGTGGAAGCCACCTACGATTCCATATGCAACAGCAGTCAAAGGGTTTATTATACCTGGACATCAACCTATCTGTATCCCCCGAGGAACCTTGGTGACGACTATGTATATGGCACCAACGAAGTACCTTTAAAATGGAACCCTCCAATGACAAACGCTACTGTTTTTACGGCGCCGGCCCAAAGCACCGTAATATTTAAAGGACCTCAAACATCCCTTTCCAATACCGACCGGGCGTCATCCGTAACACGTATCAGATTTGATAATACCAATATTAGCCGTGATATCTGGGACTTGCAGTTTGAATGGCCTGCCTTTTACAATGACGGTGAAGCCGGTGTTGAAAGTGACGGCGCATTTATTTATACAAGCCAATGGAACGGTAACCGTTTTACCAAATATACTCCTGACGGCACATGGGTGGAAGACATTACCATTGCAGGAGTAAGCGATATACGCGATCTTGCTTATGACGGAACCTATTTCTATGGTGGCGCAGTCAGCACAACCGTGTTCCAAATGGACTTTGATAATCAGGTATTGGTAAGTACTTTTGATGCGCCCATAGCTGTACGTGCCATTGCCTACAACGACGATGATGATGCTTTCTATACCAACAACTGGAATACGGATATTTATGAGTTTGATATGGCAGGAAACGTTCTAAGTACTTTTTCTACAGCAGGTTTAAGCGGAATTTACGGTATGGCTTATGACAACTGGTCGGACGGAGGCCCTTTCTTGTGGGTATATGACCAGGGTGACAACAATCTTGTCCAGTTTCAGCTTCCCGCCGGAACACCTACCGGACTGACAGTTGACGTACAAAGCATTACAGGTACTACGGGTTCCGCAGGAGGTCTGTTTACCCAGCCGGAAATTATCCCCGGTACGGTGACCATTGGCGGTAATGCCCAAAACGACCGGATTTGGGGTCTTGAACTGGCACCCTACAACGGTGGTGGAGGTGGCAACACAGGTGTAGTGCCTTTCGGACTGGAATCGTTCAACGTGTATCGCGAACCCGACAGTATTGTCAATATCCCTTACAATGGCGAAGGTGTTGATGACTGGATACATTATCTTGATATGAATCTTTCGCCCGGAACTTATTATTATGACGTAAATGCAATATATGACCTTACTTCATACGGCTTCCCGGGTCAGTACGGCGAATCGGCTCTCGAAGGAACCGATACCGTAAAAGTGGTATGGGGAATGGACATTCCTTTCCTCGAAGATTGGGCACAGGGAACTTTTGAGTTTAACGGCTGGATGACCGACAGCGAAAACTGGCAAATAAACAGCCAGACAGGAAACGACCCGCCGTCGGCAGAATTTAATTGGGATCCGCAACTGCAAAACAGTTATAGTTCCGCATTGACCAGTTCACCCATAAATGCCGACCATATTACGGAAGGTACTATCTGGCTGGATTTTGATATCAAACTAAATGACCGCAACAGCACAGGAGACGAAAAACTGCTTGTGGAAGTTTACGACGGACAGGAGTGGACACAGGTAGCCGAAGCAAATAACGCCAACGGTAGTTTCGACTTTGAAGAGGGACATAACCATATTGATATCACCGATATAGCTTTGGCAAAAGTATTTCAGATTCGTTTCAATGCCACAGGACAAAACTCTTTCGACATTATCAGCTGGTTTGTTGACAACATAAGTGTTTACAGAACCTGTACGGCGCCTTACAACTTTACTGGTAATGCTATTTTTAATAATTATTACGATGATTTTGGTGCATTGGTTTCCTGGGAAATTCCCGGAATGCCGGAACCGTGGGCATGGATTCAGTGGGATGACGGAACCAATGCAACAGCTATCGGATTGACCGACGATGGTCCGTTCTCGGTAGCAGCCCGTTGGGATGCAGGCATGCTTAACGATTGGGAAGGTCAGAACTTTGATGGCTATTACATTACAAAAATCCGGTATTTTATCAGTGATGCCGGTTACAACTCCATTAACCTTAAGATTTGGACAGGTGCCGATGCCACTAATCTTGTCTGGAGCGAAGATGTAACTGCTTCGACAGTAGCAGGCATGTGGAATGAATATACACTCGGCACACCCGTTCAGATAGACGCAAGTCTGGAGTATTGGGTGGGTTATACAATTGATGGTATAGGTGGTATGTCTCCTGCCGGTGTTGACGCAGGTCCTGCAATATCCGGATACGGCGATATGGTAACGATTGACGGCGTAAGTTGGGATCCGTTATCAGGTTTCGGATTAGACTACAACTGGAATATCGAATTCTTTGCAGAGGATATTACTGCAAACATACCCATACCCGCTCCTAAAATTGATAATACCGTTTACACTGCTCAGGGAGCAACCCTTGTCCAAGGGGCTGCTAACAAACATAAAAATGTTGCACATGCTGGAAACAACCGTTCTTTACAATATTTCAATCTCTATCGAAAATCGGAATACGAAACGGAATACACCTTATACGACAATATTCCGTTCCAAAACGGGGTAACATCTTATGATTATTATGACCGGTATCCTAATGTTCAAATGGAAACGGGATATTATTACAAGGTGACTGCTGTTTATACCAGTGATGTGGATACCTGCGAATCCGAACCTGCCCATGCTTTGGCGATTCCTGAGGATGATTTCGTATATGTATTAATATCTTTGGGGGTTGACAACCCGTTGGCAGAAAACCTGATCAGCCTGTACCCGAATCCTGCCAAAGACAAGGTAACGGTAACAAGCAGCAGCGCCATGAGTCACATCGCGGTTGTAAACTATTTGGGACAGGTTGTTTACAATGCCGGTATAAACGACGCAACCACCGTAACATTGAACACAGCTTTGTACGAACCGGGAGTATATATCGTACGCATTGATACCGAGAACGGACGGGTAACAAAACGTTTAACAATTACCAACTAACGGTTTCCGGTTAAAAAAGGGAGGCCGCCGGTCTCCCTTTTTGTTTATTTTAGCATAAAATTAAAAATTATGTGCGGCAGGTTTCAACTTTCGGTAACGGGAAAACAAATCTCGGAGCGTTTTAATGTGGAGGTCTTTGATGAAAGGTACAAACCCTGTTACAATTGTGCCCCTTCCCGCGAACTTCCGGTTATTACCAATGATAATCAGAAAGAACTGCAATTTTTTCGCTGGGGCTTAATCCCTTTCTGGGCAAAAGACCCGAAAATAGGAATGCGTTTGATTAATGCCAGAGCCGAAACATTAACGGATAAGCCCTCTTTTAAACATGCTTTTAAAACCCGGCGCTGCCTGATTCCGGCAAACGGTTTTTTCGAATGGAAAAAGGAGAAAAAGAGGGTGCCCTACCGTTTTTTTCTGAAAAATGATTCGTTGTTTGCCATGGCCGGATTGTGGGATGCATGGAAAGACAGCTCCGGCAAACAGGTTCATTCTTTCACTATTATAACAACGGATGCCAACGAAATTGTCAAACCGGTTCATGACAGAATGCCTGTGATTTTGCCCAAAGAGAAAGAACATTTGTGGCTTGAGGAACAAAATCCGCAACTATTGCAATCATTGCTGCAGCCTTATCCCTGCGATGATATGAAATTCTATCCCGTTTCCGGTTTGATAAACAAGCCGCAAAACGATTTTCCTGAGGTTGTAATGCCGGTGAAATAAATTTATCCGGTGTTGGTCTTATCCCCGGCCTTGAATGCCGGAAGTCTCATGTCCCTCCCCTGCATCCCAATTCCGAGTCATTTACAGGCAAGCCTAGTGGGACGGAATGGCGACGGAAACTCACCCCTTTACTTCTTTTCCAATTCGATAACCGGTATGGATAAATTTACGATACACAAATAACGGTTGCCGATTTGAGTTTAAAACACTAATAAAAATTTTACAATCGTTAAATTAATTTCCAATCGAAAGTGATTTATCGTTTTGCTTCTTTCAATGCTTCGGTGAAGCACTTCCTGCAAAGGGGCTCATAAGCATCGGTTTCGCCGAGAACAACCAAGTCGTCATTCTTGATGGTACGGTGCGAATAACTGGCCAGATTTCCGCAACGGATGCAAATAGCATGAACTTTTGTAACATATTCGGCCGTAGCCATTAAAAGGGGAATGGGGCCAAACGGTTTTCCGAGGTAATCCATATCCAGTCCGGCTACAATAACCCGCTTTCCTTTGTTGGCCAGGTCGTTGCAAACCGGAACAAGCTCTTCGCCGAAGAACTGGGCCTCATCAATACCAACCACTTCAAAATCTTCGGCATAAAACAGTATTTGTGAAGCATTTTGTACCGGAGTGGAGCTAATGCTTTTTGCATCATGCGATACAACGTCATTCTCATCATAACGGGTATCAACGGCAGGTTTAAAGATTTCCACCTTTTGTTTTGCAATCTTTGCCCTGTTCAACCTGCGTATCAACTCTTCGGTTTTACCGGAAAACATCGACCCGCATATTACTTCAATCCACCCCGCACGTTCCGAATTATTTCGGTCTTTTTCAAGAAACATGAAATGGTTGTTAAATTCTTGTTACTTTTGAATGGACAAAGTTAACGAAGTTTTTTAACCCGGATGGAGTGAAAAAAAGTAAAAAACGGATAAATTATTAACATATGAATAAGGGTCAGTTAATACTGGATATACAGTTGGAAATAAAAACATTGCAGTCTCATCTGAAAAGGATTGAAAAGCCTGATTATACCTTGCACGTTCTTGATGTTGATATGCTGAAAGACAAGGTCAGGATGATTTATGAAAGGGTTTTTGAGCTGGAAAGTCTGGTGCAAAACATCCCCGTACCGGAAATCACAAAAGAAGAAAATAAACCCGGAACCTCGTTGCCGGAAGATAACAAACTTGCATCTGCTCCCCCTTCCAAACCTGTAAAAGAGGAGAAGCAAAAAGAGGAGATTATTGAAAATGAGGAGGAAGAGCGGGTTGAAAACGAAAGGGTAGTTGAACAGGAGTTGTTTGCACGGGAAGAGGAAACGGAAGAACCGCTTTCTCCTCCGGAACCGCAAAAAAAGCCGACATACAAAAAACCTACCATTGAACCGGAACAAAAAGAGGAGGTGATAAAAACCACACTCGATCTTTTTTCGGACATGCCGGGTGAATCGCTGGGCGAAACCATTGCTCCGGCCGACGAACCTACCGTTGCCGAACGGTTGCAAAAAAGTCAGATTTCCGACCTGCGCAAAGCAATAGGCATTAATGAAAAATTCCAGTTCATAAACGAATTGTTTAACGGTGACCTCGGAAAATACAATAAAGCCATTGACGAGCTGAACAGTTTTTCCAGTTTAGACGGTGCAAAAACCTATCTGTTCGAACTACATGTGGAATACCAATGGGCCGACGACAATCCCGCCCTGCTAAAACTCAATGAATTGTTGGAACGGAAATTTGCCTGAAAATGAAACGTTTTTTATTGTTTACGGGCTTATTAATATTGGGGGTTACCTCCTGTGCACAGGATGTTGCCTATGCCCGCAAAGTACTTCACCGTCTGGCTTCCGATGGCTTCCGGGGCAGGGGATATGTGCGTAACGGAAACAAAAAAGCGGCGGATTTTATTGTAAAACAGCTTAAAAAGAGTGCTGCCGTTCCTGTTGCCGGCGACTTTTTTCAGTATTTTTCCTATCCCATGAATACCTTTCCCGAAAAATTGAAAGTGAAAGCCGGTGATGAACCGCTGATACCAGGAGAGGATTTTGTGGTGAGCTGTTCGTCGCCGACAATAGAAGGCATTTTTCCGTTAAAATACCTGCCCGATACGGCCGAATCGGTAAAAACGCTGCTGACGGCCATTGGCGAAGAGCCGGATACCAATTATCTCCTTGTGCTGCCGACATCCTATTCCAAATTGTACGGTAAAAACCTTCCTTTTGTAAAAGGTGCTGTTTTGTTGACTGACAAACAACCTTACTGGCATGTTTCAAACGGCGAAGAGGTTAAAAGAACGGTGTGGCTAAAAATAAAAAAAGACGCTCTTAAAAAGCATCCGATTAATATAACACTGGATATTAAAAACCGGTTTATTCCCCGTTTTGAAACCCAAAATATTGCTGCCCTGATAAAAGGTACCCGTGAGCCCGATTCCCTCATCGTTTTCAGCGCCCATTACGACCATTTGGGAATGATGGGAAAAAAGGCAATTTATCACGGTGCCAATGATAACGGAAGCGGCACTTCCATGTTGCTCGATTTGGTGCGCTACTATTCGAAACCGGAAAACAGGCCGGAATATTCCGTTGCTTTTCTCTTTTTCAGCGGCGAAGAGGCCGGATTAAAAGGTTCGACATACTTCACGGAACACCCTCTGTTTCCGCTTTCCTCCCTAAAACTGCTGATTAATCTGGATATGGTAGGCACCGGAAGCGACGGAATTACCGTAGTTAACGGAAAAGTATATCCCGCTCTTTTCCACTCGCTGCAGGCTATGAACGAAAAGAAACATTATCTTAAAAAAGTTAAATCGCGCGGAGAAGCCTGTAATTCCGACCACTGTCCTTTTTATAAAAAAGGCGTAAAATCAATATTTATTTATACCCTTGGGAAAGAACACCGTGAGTACCATATTCCCGAAGATGACGACAGCAACTTTCCATTTACGGCGTACGACGGTTTGTTTCGCCTGCTGGTATCTTATGTAAAAACACTGTAATTTTTTATTAAGATGTCGAAATTAACACTGGTACCAACCCCTATCGGAAATCTTGAAGATATTACCCTCAGGGCTTTGCGGGTACTTCGTGAGGCCGGCCTGATATTGGCCGAAGATACCCGCACCACAGGCAAACTGCTCAAACATTTCGATATTCAAAACCGTCTGCAATCGTACCATATACACAATGAACATCAGTCGGTACAAAAGGTGGTTGACATGCTTGTTGCAGGTACCGAAATAGCCCTTGTAAGCGATGCCGGCACTCCGGGTATTTCCGATCCGGGATTCCTGTTGGTCAGAGCCTGTATCGAAAACAATATTGAAGTGGAGTGCCTGCCGGGTGCTACGGCATTTGTACCCGCTTTGGTAAAGTCGGGATTCCCCACCGACCGTTTTTTCTTTGAGGGCTTTCTTCCCCATAAAAAAGGAAGACAAACGCGCCTGAAAGCCCTGGCCGGACTTCCATATACACTTGTTTTTTACGAATCGCCCCACCGCCTTGTCAAAACATTGGAGCAGTTTGCCCGATATTTTGGAAACGAGAGAAAAGCCTCCGTTTCGAGAGAGCTTACCAAAATACACGAAGAGACCGTACGGGGTACGTTGGAAGAACTGACAACCTTTTACAAAGACAAAAAGATTAAAGGCGAAATAGTGATTGTGGTGGACAGACCTTAAAATCATTCAACAAGTTTAATATCATCAGGTTTCCATGTTTTTTCGAACCAAGGTTCAAGCGGTCCGTACAGGCGAAGTACTGCGAACCAACCTTTTCCGGGCACGGTTTCAATCCAGTTAGCTGCTTTTTTCTTGTCTTTTGGTTTTTCGGGCCCGAAAAAGAGGTCAATGGAACCGTCTTTATTAAAGACCAGTTTGTCTCTTTTGTTGTTTTTACTCGGATATTTCTGATCCGTTTGAAGCTGTGACCTTGTTTGGGGGTCGTAAATAGTTACCGACCAGAAATTTTTTGCCGGAATATTGGCAGGCAAATGGAGGACGTAGTTTTCCGAGCCTTTTAAAACGTCACCGTTATTATCGGTATATTCCATTGCATAATTTGAACCGGCACCGGGAATTTGAACAGCCATGGCGGGGGTGTTTACCGTGGCAATATAAAAGAAAGCGATACGTGCATCGAGGTTTCTTCCGCGCATACCGTCTCCGTCAAGCCAGCGGTAGTCGTTACCCACAAATGCAAGATACCAGTTTCTGTCGGGGAAAACTTTTGCCCGTTCGTCCCTCGGCCTGAATGCCAGCACACGGGAAGCTGCAACAGCAAAAGCAGCGGCATCACCCAGAATATTTTTCATCCGTTCGTCAAGGTTAAACGATTGTCCTTTAGCAATGCCAATGGCTCCGGCCTGTCCTCTCAATTCAGGTCCGATTAAATCGAGAGGTTCTTTATCCAACACCTTTGCCAGCGTATAATAAAACTCGATATTGTTCGGAAAAATGGTATTGAACTCTTTCCCGGAAGCGTTTACGAATTTCATTTCCGGTGGATTGGCGGCACCTTTCAAGGGATATATTTTCAACTGTGTTCTCCACATTTTAGAAGCTGCATCGGGTTTTCCGTCCACAAGAAATCCGCGTAAAATAAGCCAGTTAACATAGCTTCTCGATTTGGCAATCCAAACGTCTTTGGTTTCGTTACCCACTTTTACTTTAACCGTACTGTTGTCTTTGGGAGTATTGGGTGTCGGCTTCAAATCTCCTTTATAGTCCGGAGGCAAAATAATATAGGTTCCGCCCTGACCTCTGTCGGGACCCGGAGCACCCATATCAATAACAAAACGGAAGAAAGCATCGTTTAATGTACCGGGGCCGGCTCCTTTGGGAATTTCAATTACTGTGGGGCCGTCTTTTTCCAAATCGAGAAAAGCACTGGCATATACGGTGGAAGCATTTCCGGTAAGAAACAACGATATTGCATCCATCAGATTGTCGAAAACAATTACCTCATTACAGTTGCGCACACCCAAATCTACATGGCCTTTTCGCATGTCGGCCAGATTTACGGCCGGCAGAAAATTGAGGTAAACATCCACTCCCCTGACAAAATCCAAACCGTCATAAACTTTGGAAGCGGTTTCTTTATAAGGCATCCCGTCATAAAACTTGTAAGTTCCGAGAGGGGTAGTCACCTCTCCGGGGGTCATAATGTTTTCAGGAATATCAATTTTATATCCTTTGGTTTGCGAAAATGCAGGTTGCATTAAGGCAAACGATAATACTGCTGCAAATAAAAAACTTAATATTTTCATAGCTCTGTTTTTTTATTTTATGTCATATTTTTTTGCAAGGTTTAATCCCCATTGCATCACTTCGTCTGCTTTACCTTTTTTCGGTTTGTAAAGTCTGAAAGTAGCTGTCCATTCGCCGTTGTCCACATCGGGGTCGTATTCCACGGCATTTTTATATTTGGAAAGGTCTTCGCCTTCGGCAACAATGTGGATGGATATTGTACCGTCGTCGTTGGGTTTTATCCTTTCCGAACCAATTGAAAACTCTTTGGTTCTTATCCAACCGTCTTTACTGTATATTGTTAAAGAGTAAAATCCACCGTTTTCATAATCCAAATCGGGCTTGTTAAAGGTAATTACGGTGTCGCCTTTTCCGTTAAACATGGCATAAAAAGCATCGTTGTAAGTAAGTCCGCCCCAACCTATGGCAACAAACATATTGGCTGCTTCGAGGCCTTCTGGTGTATCCCTGTAACCGATACCGCCGAAACCATCTTTTGAGGTATATTTATTTGGATCGGCATTAAACTCGGCCGTCAGGACGGAACGCAGCGAATCGAGGCTTTTTTGGTCGTACGGCGGCGGGTTATAAGGCTTGTTGCATCCGGTTTCAGCTTTGATAGCGTGCAAGACAGCATTGGCTTTATCGAGATCGGGATTACCATTTTTGTCGTATTTAACACCCACACGTATAGTAAGTTGAACAAAATCGCCTTCCGACACATCCTTTTCGGTGATTGTGCGCGTTTCGCCGGCAAAAACCGACCCCAAATCGTAATGGTTTTCATCCAGAATCTGAACAATTATCAACCGGTCGGCTTTGGGTGTGGTAATGGTAAGTCCGCCTTTTACGCAAAAAATACCCTGGGCATAAAGCACATCGCGGTTTGTTCTGACAACAATTTGATTGTCTTCGGAACCGATACCGGGATAATACATAAATTTGTTTACCCCCACTTTGTCCACCACCTTTTTAAAATAATATGCGGTTTCGGCTTTGATAAAGTTTTGACGGGTTACTTTTATTTTTTCGGCATTGGGTTTAAATGCCGGTACCAGAACCACAATCAGAAATAAAATGATAAAATTACTTTTTGTTTTCATGATTTAAATTTATTGGGATTATTACTTTTTCTTTCTCGGTAAGAAAATTTGCGCCTGAACACGCATTTGCCATCTTTCGCCAAAAACTTCAGGCGAGACAATCGAATAATATGCATGAAACTGGGCGCTGGCCGGTATCACACCGAAAAGTTTAAATGCTTTTCCTACCCCTGCCCCGGCCGGCAAGGTCCATCTGTTGTTTTTATCCATATTCCAATTTGCCGTAATGATCGGTACTGACGAAATAAACCAGCCGTCTTTCAGATTGTAATTTAAAAAGGGTTGAATTTGCATAAAACTGAAGGTGCCGTCAATCACATCGTTTGATCCGGCATAACTCCAAAAGTTCATAAGCAGGAATCCCGCATTGAATTTTCCGAGGGGAAACATCATAACCAACGATGGTCCTGCCGCCCATTTTTTTGTTCCTCCTAAATACTTGTTTGTAGCAGTAGGAAAATATAAAACAGGGCCTATTCCCCAAAGCACTTTATTTGCTTTGTGCGGTGTAAAAAAAGCCGTTAAAGTCATATCGCCGATACCCGTTGTGCTTACCGTTCCATCGGTCATAATTGAAGGAACAGTGGTTACCGGCAAAATAAGGCGCATAACCACATCTACTTTCGGGCTCAAACTCAAAGGTATAACAGGCTGAATGTTAGCCATGTTTTTAACCGGATAGCCGTCGAATACACCTTTTCCGATATTCATATAGATATTATCCTGAACAGGAATGCTGTAAATGGCGGTCAAAGGATTTTGTGATGCTTTTGCTATGGCCTCATTGCTTTTCAGGTTTTCGTTTTCCTGGGCATGAAGCGCAAAAACAAAGAAAAACAGAAATATTGATAATCGTACCTTCATCGTTTTTTGTTTTTAACAGTAATCCTATTTAATCAATTCAAAATCATTAGGTTTCCAGGTCTTGTCAAACCATGGTTTAAGCGGTCCGTAAAGACGAAGCACAACGAACCAGCCTTTTCCGGGTACGGTTTCAACCCAGTTGTTTTCGTATCCTTCGGGTGCTTCTGGTCCGAAAAATAAATCCACCGTTCCGTCGGTATTGGTTTTTAATGCACCTCTTTTGTTGTTTACTGCAGGATATTTTTGTCCGGTTGGCAACATGGCTCTGGTTTGCGGGTCGTAAACCACAATAGACCAGAAATCCTTGGCGGGCACATTGGCCGGCATGGCAAGTTTATAAGTTTTTGAGCCGTCGAAATATTTCCCGTCTTTATCTCTCGAACAAAAAGCATATTGCGAACCTATTCCTACCATTTTCATTACCATCCCGGGTGTTACCGCTATGGCACCGTACATGTACAGGGTACGGGCATCGAGGTATGTCCCGCCGCGACCGTCATCTTTGAGCCAGAGATAACTGCCGCCGAGGAATCCGTGATACCATTTACGGTCAGGATAGATGTAAGCATCTTTATCGCGGGGTGCAAACAGCAACGACCTTCCGATAGCATCACCTGTTTTGGCTGCATCTTCATAAATTTCTTTCCAACGGTTATAATCAAAAGGTTCGTCTTTTTCAATGCCTACCGATGCCAGCTTCCCTCTTGTTTCGGGATCCAAAGCTGCTATGGGTTCACGTTGGACAATTTCGTTCAAAATCTTAAAATATCTTGCGCTTGCAGGAAAAACCGCTTGCGTATTTTTGTCCGACATGTTTACAAAAGTCATTTCAGGTTTGTTGTCGGCTCTGTTTAACGGATAGATTTTCAGGTTGTTTTTGAACATTTTTACGGAAACATCGGGTTTTCCGTCAACCAGGAATCCGCGTAAAGCAATCCATCCGTGATAGGTGGGTGATTTGGCCACAAAAACTTCCCTGTCCTTTCCTCCAATGTTCATGGTAGCTTTTGTCCCGCCAATGTGAGCTTCAATATCTCCTTTGTAGTCAGGAGGCAGAATCACGTAGGTAGCCCCTTGTCCTTTATCCGGTCCCGTAGGCCCGAAATCAATAATCCAGCGCATCCAGGCATCGTCCATAAAGCCCGGCCCGCAACCTTTGGGAATTTCAACAACCATGGCGCCGTCTTTTTTCATATCGAAATAAGCAAAAAGATAAACGGTACCGGTATTTCCCGTAGGCCATACCTGACGGGCATCTATAAGCTGTTCGCTTATTAAGACATCCCAACTGTTTTTTGCACCCATTTTCTGAAAAGCAGGTTGCAAAACTGCCGTAGCTACTGCCGGAAGGTTGGTAAGAAATACATCAACGGCACGGTACCTGTCGAGGTAATCGTAAGCTTTTTTGACGGTTTCGTCAACAGGGCGTCCGTCGTTGTATTTCAATTCCCCGATACTGCTCTCCACACTGCCGGGTACAAGGATGTCGGGTGGAATATCCATTCCGTAATTTTTATAAAATTCGATAAGCTCTTTTGTCGAATGTTGCGCTTTTAAATTACCATGTAATCCGGCTAAAATTGAAAATACCGTAAAGAATAAGATGTAATTCGCTTTTTTCATGTTACCGATTTTTTTATTTTCATTATTGAACAAAACTACCAAACCGCATTATATGTTTTTGACACTCCTGTCAAAAAGGAGAAAACAAGAGAGATTGGAAAAATATTACCGCGATTGTTGCGGTGAATACGAGCGAAGCATCAATTTAAAATCATTTATTACATCGAGAAACAACGTTGAAAATGTATGTACGGTTCTTTTGGTTTGTATTAAATAACTAAAACGGCTATTCAATACATCAACAAAAATAAGGTATGCCCTTTTCCCCTCCTCTTTGGTGGTTTTTAATTCAAAATAATTGAGAAACCAATCCAAAATGCCGTTTTTGAAGTTTATTTCATGACCTTGTAAATAAGCTCTGTCGAATTTAGGTGTTTTCCGGTGGATAAACAATTGTGTATGAAACATTATACCTGTACTTAGCTTTTCCATTGACTCCATAATACCCTGCGTAATACCGGAACTGTTTTTTACGGAAAGCGTTCCGAATTTTTCAACTTCATCCATATGGTGTTCAATCAGACAATCGAAAAATTCATCTTTGTTGTCGAAATAGTAGTGAAAAGAGGTACGCGACAAACCCAATATTTCACTTAGCTTTTTAATACTGAAATTTTCAGGGCCGACTTCAGAGAAATATTTGTAACCACCTGATATCCACTTGTTGTATGTATCAATATTTTTCATTGTATTAAGCTTTATTCGCTTATTCTTACCAACTCAAATTTAGTAAAAAATGTTTATGAACAAAGGTGCTTTTATGGAATAATCCGGTAGGGCATAATTTATAACCACAACTGATTATTACGTATAAACCTCTGACAAGATGATTTTTATTATACCGGCCAAAGATAACGGCTTTTTTTCATATAAAAATATATTGGTTCTTTTAGGAAAGCATTCTTTTGCTATTAACTATAAAATGCGCAGAATTTCCCAACGTACATCACCAACCATATTTCAGCAGAACAATCCGAATGGACTGCCTTCAGATGTCTTGGAATTGAGACGATTGAGAGGAGTCTGAGTCAGCCCGCTCTTTAGGCTGAAGACAAAACACGCTCCGGAAACAGAGTTAAGATTGTCACCAATCATTATAATTTTACAGCCCTTAAAAATTCCCTTTTTCCGGGTGGGCCAGGCAGTTTTTCAACATCAAAACCCGATGCTTTTAATGCCCTTTTTACAATACCTTTGGATGAGTAAGTGGTTAAGATACCGCCGGACACCATGCTGTCCGATATTTTTTGAAATATTTCCCTGCCCCATAATTCCGGTTGTATTTCCGGCGAAAAGGCATCAAAATAAACAACATCGAACAGGTTTTGCGGCAGGTCGGCTTCCTGCAATGTGGAAATAAGTATGTTGTATTTGAATGACTTGTTCAGGTTACCCGAATTATCCCTGTATATTTTCAACAATATATCTTCCCTGAGTTGTAATTTTTCCGGATAGTTGAGCCTTTTTAATGTTTCCCCGGACGGGGGAAAAGCTTCAATGCCCGTGTAGTTTATCGTTGCATCGTTTTGGTGCTTAAAGGTTAAAATCAGGTTCAAACCCGTACCGGTGCCCATTTCAAGGATATTGAGCCTTTTTTTATGTTCCGCCGCTTTTTTAAATCCCGCTTTAATAAATATGTGCATGGATTCCTGAATGGCACCGAATGTGGAGTGGTACTGCTCTCCGTAAACAGGACTCAAAATACTGTGCGAACCGTCGCCGGTAGTTATAATCTTTTCATTGCTCATAGCTGTAAACAGGCTGAAACTCGGTTATTTGTCCGTCAACGTTATTAATGGTAACCGTCGTGCATTCGGGCCATTTCAAAACCGTAAGGCGTCCTTTTTCAAGGATATAGAGATTATTGTCAAAATCAAAATATTTTAAGGATAAAGGTTTGTTAAAAATGCAACCATCAGCTTTTCGAACTGTAAATTCATCTGCAAAAATGAGTTGCGAATCCGTTGCGAGGAAAAGATGATTGTCAGGGCCCGAACAGGCTGTTGTAACTGTTTGCCCGGTAATTTGTTGTGTTGCAGTCACCTCCTGTTTTTCCGTATCATAAAACAGAACCAAACTTCCTTTTTCCGTTTCCCTGACGATGGCAACGGTGTTTCCCTTGTATGGTAATATAAATTGCGACAGAGTACCTGATTCCCGTTTGAAAACCGGCATACCGCTTTCCTTGTAAAAAGTTAGCCATAGAATATGACCGTTGTGCAAAGTGTAATATTCTCCAAAAAGATAATCAGTTGTAGCGATAATTGCCGACGGAACGGTATCTTGCATAAAAGGCGTTGAGAATATGATATTACCGTTCATAGAATTAAAACCGTAAACCGAACCGTCGCTTCCCGGGGTATATAAAATCCTGTTTTCTTCATCGTAAAACAAACCGGAAAACTCAACGCTGTTTTGCGGCAGGTAAGCCCATATCTCATTCATACCGGGATAATTCAGATTTTTGAGAGCAGCCGGACGATTTGTCACGAGAAACAAAGATTGGGTCCCGGGATTAAAAGCCATTTCTTTAAAGGTTCCGTTCAGAGTTAAAACCACATTGTTGTGGTTGTTAACGACCTCGGTACCGTTTCCGTTTTTACGCACATACAGCATATCCGTTAATACCGGTTTTTTGTTAACAAGAGTTATGGGGCCGTATTTATTCTTTATTCCTGCACTGTTTTCAGCCGACACATGAAAATAAAAGGTTGTTGCCGGATCGACATTTTTCATTTCCAGATGAAAAGTAAATCCCGTATCAATTTCTTTTTTTAAAGGTTTGAAGATGATATCCCCAAAAACCGGCACAAAACTTTCGTTGGTAATATTTACTTTTACTGTTTTTAGAGGAGTGACAGAGCGGACGGTAAACCGGCACTCAAGATTTCCCGGAACATAATAAGTGCTGTTTGCCCCGGGCATGATGATTGCGGTTTCGGGAAGCGATGTATCCCCGTTTTTACTGCATCCCGACATCAGTATCAGAGCCAATGCCATAAAAACGAGGATATTTTGCACCTTCCCGATAATCATTACCGCACAAGATTAATTTTTCTGCGTAACAATTTCATAAGTATCCTTTGCTATCATCAACTCTTCCTGAGTGGGTACTACCAAAACCTTTACTTTCGAATCACCGGTGGAAAGAATCATCTCTTTTCCGCGCCACTCCATTTTTTCTTTATCTGTTTTTATACCGAGGAATTCCAACCCCGAAAGTATCCTTTTTCTGGTTTCGGTGTCATTTTCACCGATGCCGCCGGTAAAAACAAGTATATCCAGTCCTTCCATTCCTGCCGCATAGGCGCCGATATATTTTTTTACCCTGTAAGCATACATTTCGAGGGCAATTTTAGCACGGTGGTTCCCTTCTTCTGCAGCTTTTTCAATATCGCGCATATCGGATGAGATACCCGATATTCCAAGCATTCCCGAGAATTTATTAATAAGAATCCGGGTGTAATTTATGCTTGTTTTTTCCTTTTCGGCAATAAAAAGCAGTGTTCCCGGATCAATGTCACCGGTACGTGTCCCCATAATCAACCCTTCTGTCGGTGTCATACCCATGGAAGTGTCGTACGATTTCCCGTTTTTAATGGCTGCCACGGAAGAGCCGTTTCCAAGGTGACAGGTAATGATTTTTTGTTTGTTAATGTCAACGCCCAGTATTTCGCAGGCCCGTGCCGATACATACTTGTGGCTGGTTCCGTGAAACCCGTAACGGCGAACCTTATATTTTTCGTACAATACATAAGGGATACCGTAAAGGTAAACATGTTCGGGCATGGTTTGGTGAAATGCAGTATCAAATACACCCACTTGCGGTACATCGGGCAACAGTTGTGTCATGGCATAAATACCTTTGAGGTTTGGCGGATTGTGCAACGGAGCCAGTTCGGTAGAGCGCTCCAAAGCTTTTATTACATCTTTTGTAATAAGAACACTACCGCTGTATTCCTCCGCCGCATGAACCACCCTGTGCCCCACGGCACTGAGTTCTTCCAGGTTTTTAAGGCTTCCGTACTGTTTGCTGATAAGCACTCCCAGCAAATATTCAATGCCCTGTTGATGATCCAGAATCTCCCCCTCAAGTTTCTTCTCCAGGCCGTCGTTGCGCCAGTGTTTGATAGCGCTTCCTTTAAGACCTATTTTTTCCACAAGACCTTTGGCAATAACCTCTGACGAAGGCATATCGTAAAGCTGATATTTTATGGATGAACTGCCGCAGTTTAATACGATTATTTTCATTTTGCGTCTGATTTTAAAATTAATTGATAATGGTGCAGGAAATGGTGTTGCCTACAGGCCTCATGTTTTCTTCATAGGTGTAAAAACCTTTTCCTGTCTGAACGCCAAGATAATTGGCCCGCACAAGTCGCTTGATAATGGGTGATGCTTTGTATTTTTTGTCACCGAATTCCTGATACAGGTTGTCCATGTACTTCAATATCTTATCCAGCCCGATACGGTCGGCTATTTCAAAGGGGCCGTAAATATAACCTGTGGTCTCTTTCATGGTTTCGTCAATGTCGGAAACCGAAGCAACCCCCTCCATAAGCAGTTCGCATGCTTCGTTGATTAACGGGATAAGGATTCGTGTACTTATATTTCCGGGAGACTCATTTACCAAAACGGCTCTGCGGTTTATCATACGTAAAAAGCGTTCAACCTTTTCGTAAACTTCATCCGTGGTTTTTAATCCTTTTACCACTTCTACAATATGTGTTTTATCAATGGGTTCTATAAAATGAAGCCCGATGGCACGTTCAGGGTGTTTCAATACGCTTGCCAAATCGGATATCATCAGTGTGGAAAGGTCGGAGGAGATAATTGTTTCGTCGCTGACAACCTTCTCAACCTTCCTGAAAAGATCCTGTCGCAGTTCCAGCAGCGTTCCCTTTTGCCTTGAGCTGATGGTCTCAATCACCAATTCGCAGTTTTTAAGGTCGGCCATTTTTGTGGTGCCCTGAATACGGGAAAGTATCAGTTTCTTTTCGGAAGGGGTAATGCCCCAGTGTGCAATTACATCGTCCAGTTGTTTTTCAATGTCGGCAAATATCTCCCTGATTCTTTGTTCCGAAACATCGAGAAAAACAACATCCAGTCCGTATTGAGCTATCAGGCGGGTAATTACCTGGCCTACCGAGCCGCAGCCGATAATGCCAACGGTTTGAATGTTGCCTTTGATTTTTAGCCGGTTTCCCAGGCTGAATTGAACTAATTCGCTCATTTTATTTCTGTTTTTCGATTTAATAAAGGCCGGCAGCCTGATTGGCTGTAATGGCTATCATATTAATAATGTCTTCGGTTGAACAACCCCTTGACAGGTCGTTAATGGGAGCGGCAAGTCCTTGCAAAACAGGGCCTACAGCTTCGGCGCCTGCCAGACGCTGTACCAGCTTGTATGCAATATTTCCCGATTCAAGGGATGGGAAAACCAGAACATTGGCATGTCCGGCAATGGCCGAACCGGGTGCTTTTTTTGCACCTATTTTTTCTACAATAGCGGCATCGGCCTGCAACTCGCCGTCCACTTTAAGCTTCGGGTCCATTTTTTTAGCCAGTTCCA
>JALVZH010000272.1:0-291 GCA_027022105.1 Bacteroidales bacterium
ACCGGACAATGAACTTGACTCTCAAGCATCTCTTTAAGATGAACTTTTTCCCATGAGGGAATATTTTGCAGATCATAAACAATACCCTCTTCGGTATCCACGAGGCCCGGCACTCCAATTCCAATCCCCATTATTTCATTTTCATACACTGCTTCAATGGAATGAAGAACTTCTTTCAGCACTTCACCTTCCGATTGATTGGCCGAAATGTTCATTTTAAACTTTTTTTCTATTTTTCCATTAATAATGAGACCTGATGTAACCGATGTTCCGCCCAGGTCAACGCCAATA
>JALVZH010000272.1:301-1292 GCA_027022105.1 Bacteroidales bacterium
TTCAATTCTGTTTTTTTTTATGCGAATAGTTTCATTTTGTACAAGCGGTTTTGCCCAAAAACCAATGCTGAGAATATATCCCAATGTGAGGTATAAAAATGTCATTCCAAACCTTAGACCGGCCATGTCACCTAGCCAGCCTATTATTAGAGGCACAATGGCACCGCCTATAATTCCGGTAACTAAAATTCCCGAAAAGGCACCATGATGTTTTTCTAGAGAATTCAGTGCTAAAGAAAAAATGATGGACCACATAACGGAAGCGAAAAAACCTATAGCCGGAAAAGCATATAACGCTATATCTGCCGGACCGAAAAGTGCCGCTGTTACAGCCACTAATGCAGCCGCTGTAAACCACACGAGCACTTTTTTACTGTCGAATATTTTCAGAAGCAGAAGCCCCAGCAAGCAACCGGCAGTTAGCATCCCCCAAAAATAGGAAACCGTAGACGCCCCGATGGTTTGGGGATTAAATTCGTGATACTGAGATAAAAATTTTGAAATCCAATTTGCCACGCCCTGTTCAGTGCCCACATAAGCAAAAATACCTATAAAATAGAGAATAACCGTCCTGTTTTTAAATAATTGTTTATACGTTTGCCAGGCACCTGCCCGCTCATCTTCTCGCAGTTCAACCTGCGGAAGCTTTACACTGATTATTAAAATAATCATTATTAATGTTGTAAGCGCACAAACCCAGTATAACGATACCCAAGGCAAATTTTCCGGAACTAAATCCGCAAGCAATTTTACAATAAAATTTGCATCGGTTTTTTGTTCAATGTTTTGTACCAAATATGTATAAACATGCGGACTGAAAAATGAAGCGGAACCGAACACTAATTGTGCCAGTACCGAATTAAAAGCGAAATGTTCCTCGCCGCCGGCCACGCGTAATAAAGGATTTATGGCTACTTGAAGCATAGCCATGCCTATACCAATTAAAAACAATGAAAAGAGAGCGACGCTGTAATATGGCTGCGTTGAAAAT
>JALVZH010000272.1:1302-2211 GCA_027022105.1 Bacteroidales bacterium
CATCGCGCCCAAAAAAGCAAATACAAAAGCGACGACTATTATATTTTTTTCTCCGAAATGCTCAACAAGCGTACCGGCCGGAATGGACATGACACCATAGGCAATAAAAAAGGAAAAGGGCAAAAAGGCCGCCATGGCCAAACTTAATTTAAAACTTTCAATAATATCCGGTATTAAAGGTCCCAGTATATTTGTTAAAAATGAAATAACAAAAAATATGAACATGATGAGTAAGACGATGGAGTAGTTCCGTTTCATAGTAAATTATTTCCAAACTTTATATTGAACTGTTTTTTACGTTTCATCTTTAAGATTAATATCTGTTTTTTAAATCATCGTACCAGAAGCATTTTTTTTGCATCGATTCGATGACCGTTTATTTGTAATTGATAATAGTATAGACCGCTGGCCAGCCCCTGGGCGTTAAACGGATACTCGTAGTTACCGGGCATTCGTTCTTCATTAATCAATGAATCAACAAAATTTCCATTAATATCATAAATCTTTATGGAAACAAAAGCTTTATGCTGAAGCGAAAAACTTATGGTGGTTTGCGGATTAAAGGGGTTGGGATAATTCTGGCCTAACGTATATGTATCAACTATATGATTGTTATCATTACCGTTAATGCTTACAACCGAAATAACATTATTAAACGTTTTTTCAACATATCCATTTTTAGACAGTGAAACGAAATAAACAGTATTTTCAGCAATGAAAATGCCGTCCGTCCCAATATAAGACCAATTATATGAATCTGAAATTGTATTGTTGAGTTGAATCTGATCCGGGCTCAATTGTAAAACCGTAGCACCGTTGGGCCAAGTAGGATAAACGGCATAGGCAAGACTATCGCTGTTTTTTACAGCTGGCTGAGCTTCACGGACAATTTCCGGTACGGCAACATTC
>JALVZH010000273.1:0-9813 GCA_027022105.1 Bacteroidales bacterium
AGCTATACCTTTGGCAAACGGTTTAATGTGTATTGATGCATAACCTGTCAGGCAGCCTCGTTCCTGACAGGTTGAAAAAATTGCTTTACTATAACCTGTCAGGCAGCCTCGTTCCTGACAGGTTGAAAAAATTGCTTTACTATAACCTGTCAGGTAGCCTTGTTCCTGACAGGTTGAAAAATATTGAAAATGAAATAACCTTTTTGTGTCATAGCATTGCAATTAAGGTTTAATTTTGTAAAAAATATTTCTTTTGAGAAGAATCCTTATCATACAAACCGCTTCCCTTGGCGATGTAGTGCTTGCTACACCGCTGGTAGAGAAACTGCATGCATTTTATCCCAAGACGCGTATTGATTTTTTAGTAAAGTACGGCAACGAAGCACTGTTGCGCGGGCATCCGTTCATTCATCATGTTATGGTTTGGGATAAAACGGAAAAGAAATACCACCATTTACTGGAATTGTTGCAGCTCATCAGGGAAGAAAAATATGACATGGTACTTACCGTACAGCGTTTTGCATCATCGGGTTTTTTAACGGCATTTTCGGGAGCAAAACGACGTGTGGGATTTGGCAAAAACCCCTTTTCACTCTTTTTTACAAGACGGGTGAAGCACAAGATTGGAAAAGGGAAAAACAATCCACATGAGGTGGAAAGGAATTTGAAGCTTATTGAACACATTACTGATAAATCTTTTTTTAAACCCAGCCTGTATCCTTCGAAACACGATGATGCTTATGTGTCGCAATTCAAAACCGGCAGGTACATTACTCTTTCGTCTGCATCGTTGTGGTTTACAAAGCAGTATCCCAAAGAAAAGTGGTCGGAATTTGTTGCTGCGCTGGATGACGACCTCAGGGTTTATTTTCTCGGGTCGGAAAAGGAGAGGGTTTTAAGTGATGAAATCATAAAAGAGTCGGGTCATGCAAACAGCCTTAACTTATGCGGTAAACTTACTTTGTTGCAATCAGCCTCACTAATGCGTCATGCCGTGATGAACTATACCAACGATTCGGCACCATTGCATCTGGCTTCTGCGGTAAATGCGCCTGTGGCTGCCGTTTTTTGTTCCACGGTTCCCGAATTCGGTTTTGGCCCGCTTTCCGACGTATCTTATGTTATTCAAACAAATAAAGAGCTTCGTTGCCGTCCCTGCGGACTGCACGGAAAAAAGAAGTGTCCTGAAAAACATTTCGATTGTGCATATTCTATTGATAAAAAACAATTATTGGCATGTTTGCAGGTAAAATAGAAGAAGAATTGACAAGAGCTGTGGAAATGCTTCGGAAAGGGAAGGTAATCCTTTATCCCACCGATACCATTTGGGGTATCGGATGCGACGCCACTCAGGCCAAAGCGGTGCAAAAGGTCTTTAAAATAAAAGGACGTCCCGCAGAGAAAAGTGCTATTATCCTTTTGGATTCGGTGGAGCGGGTATCCGACTACGTGAAAGAGGTGCCTTCTGCTACTCAGGATTTTTATGAACAGGCACCCGGGCCGCTGACCATTGTGTTTGAACAAGGCAAAAGTCTTCCCAAAAGTGTACTTGCAAAAGATGGTACTATTGCCATAAGGGTGGTGCGTAACGAATTTGTTAAAGAGATGATACGGCGCCTTGGCAAACCGGTAATCTCAACATCGGCGAACCTTTCGGGAGAGCCTGCACCCATTATGTATAGTGAAATCAGTAATGATATCAAAGAGAAAGTTGATTATATTGTGGACTACGACCGCTACAAAATACACTCAACTGCACCCTCAACAATTATTAAGCTGGAATTAAATAATGCTTTTACGGTTTTGCGTGAGTAACATCGGTTAACAGTAACCTGTATTTATTTTCGTGAAAATCACCGGAATATCCGAATTGCAATTGGAAACTTACAATAAACCGGTTCAGAAATTTATTATTCCCCTGTAAAAATCGTTGTCTTTAATTTTTTCAATTCCCGTGTTGTTTATAAATCCTTTGATTCTGACCGCTCGCACAAAACGTTCGGGATAACTTTCAATAAAACCGGGATGTGTGCTGTCCATGCTGTTAATTCTTACTTTTCCCGATGCGTGGATAAACCGGCTGTCGCCAATATACAATGCAACATGCGTAACTCTTTCTTTTTTTATACCTGTTGCAGGACGGCCGAAAAACAGGAGGTCGCCGGGTTCCAGATTTGTATAATCATATTTTACGGTTATTTCTTTTCCGTATTTTGTTTGTTGCGAAGCATCGCGTTGTAATATTATCCCGTTCATAAAATAGACCGTAGAGGTAAAACCGCTGCAATCAACAGCTTTGGAAGAGGTGCCGCCCCACAGGTAAGGTGAGCCGTTAAACTGTTTTGCTCTTTCCTTCAATTTGAGACAATCCAATTCGGTGTTAACCAAATCCTTAAAAGATATTGTCTCGTTTTTGAGTACATACGCATTTCTTCCGTCGGGATAGCGTACTTTATAGAATTTACCTTTTTCGCCGGTTACGGGTAAAATACAACCCATGACAAGGTCGCTTACAATCTGTGATTTTACGTCCGGTCCGGAATGGGAAAAACCGCACATATTATTGAAAACAACCTTTTTGGCTTTTTTGTAGGTTTCCAGTTGCTTTTTGTTTATTTCAACAATTGCATCGTCGTCCGTCCAGGCGATATATTTGTCAGGTGTTTGAACCAAATACCATTCACCCTCTTTTTTCAAAATCTTTAAGGGTGTTCCCAGTCGTGCCTGGCTTGCCAGTTCGGCGCTGTGGCGGGGGTGCGTCCTCAGGTTAATTACGGAATTGTTTGCCAGTGCGTCCACCACCATGCCGTTGTCGTTAAGCGGTAAAAGTTCCACCGTTGAATTTACTTCCGGATAATCGGAGTGAAGCATTTGATTTACCGCATCACGGGCTTCCTTTTGGTCAACCATAATGGTGAATAAAAGAGAGTTGTTTTTCCGGGTTATACTGTATTTCCAAAGTTTAACCCTTTTGTCGGGAGCATAAATCCGTTGCAACGAATCAACAGCCCGTTTCAGGTTGCTTTCCGGTTTGTTATTCGACGTTTCATTAACGCACGCATTTAATAAAAACAAAAATGAAAGGATTGCCGGAAACAGAAATGGTTTAAATTCTTTTTGCATGTTAATAATCAGTCATTAATGAATCATATGGAATCTTCATTTTGTCGTGAAGATTTCTTATCATTTTCAAAGTCAATTTTCTTTTTCGATTAAAAATTTCCGAAACACGACTTTTGTACCCGATAATGTCTGTTAACTCCTTTTTTGTCATGTTC
The DNA here is from genome assembly GCA_027022105.1 of Bacteroidales bacterium. Classification (GTDB taxonomy): domain Bacteria; phylum Bacteroidota; class Bacteroidia; order Bacteroidales; family F082; genus Sulfidibacterium. Next base: position 3,279 of record JALVZH010000273.1, read on the forward strand.
ATCTGCTCCATTCTGAATTTAATTGCTTCAATGGGATCGGGGGCCTCAATCGGATAAAATTCATTTTCGTATTTTTCTATCAGGATGGACAACAATTCCGCTTCATCCCCCTCAGCCGAGTCAGCCGGAACGTGAAATATTTCTTCAAGTCTTTTTAATGCCTTTTTATACTCTTCTTCGGTTTTTATAACTTTAATTTCCATAATTCTTAAATTTTATTTGCATCAATCTTATCATATTCCTGATGAGTTCCGATGAATCTTATAAATACCCAATGCCGTTCATAATTAATGTCAACAACTAATCTGTAATTATTACCACAAATATTGAAGACAACCCCGCCTGCTTTTAAAATACTTGCTTTTGGATACTCAGATTTAACTTCTGAGGGATTTGTCCAGGTTGCTCGTGAAGCCTCCTTATACCATGCTTTTAGATGGCTTTCGGAATCCCTGTGTTTCTCCCAAAATTCTCTGAGAATCTTTTTGGCAATAACTCTCATCCGGAATATTTTTGGCAAAGATATAAATTAATTACCAAAATGGTAACTTTTTTATCGGTTCAGATTGAAGTTGTTTAAAGTTAACATGATGACAATGAGTATAAAATATTGAAAACCAGAAAATGAATTCCATTATTCCCCTCCTTGGAGAGCTTGTCCCGACTTTACGTCGGGAGGTGTAGGGGTGGGTTTATTAATAAAATATATTCACTTTTCTGATTTTCAATATTTTATAATTCATCTAATGTTTAGACTTTAAACAAGTTTAATTGTAAAATCAGACCTGACATTGTTTGCTTCTTTTTTAATATACCGTCCCTTCGGGACTGTTTTGGGTTGCTAAATAATTTCAAGGGTTTATTAATTTATATCTGCTAATGAACCCAAAATGTTATTTTTGTTGCTGAAAATCGTAAAGAGATGAAAAACATAGCCATTGTTTGCGGAGGTTACTCGGGTGAGTATCAAATATCGCTTGGGAGTGCCGAAACGGTTTACAAACATATTGACAGGGTAAAGTACCGGCCATATCTGATTTTTATTGATAAACAGAGATGGTATTACAAGGATGCCGACGGTAATGAATACAATATTGACCGGAAAGATTTCAGTCTTACCATAGCAGGCGAACACATTTTATTCGACGGTGTGTTCAATGCCATTCACGGCACTCCGGGTGAAGACGGAAAACTGGCGGCTTATTTCGATATCATCGGGATGCCTTATACGTCGTGCGATACGGATACCTCTGCTTTAACCTTTAATAAATATCATTGCAATTTGATGTTACATTCGCTGGGGGTAAATGTTGCCCGCTCGTTTTCCTTTTTGAATGGGGACACCATTAACAGGGCGGAGGTAATACAAGAGCTTGGCCTGCCGCTGTTTGTGAAGCCTGCACGAAGCGGTTCCAGCGTTGGGGTATCCAAGGTAAAAACGGAAGCGGATTTTGATAAAGCGGTGGAAAAAGCATTTGAAACCGACAGCCGTATTATTATTGAAGAATTTTTGGATGGCAGGGAGATTGCCTGCGGACTTTATAAAGAGGGTAAAAACCTTGTGGTGTTACCGCTTACCGAAATCATCAGCAAAAAAGAATTTTTTGATTATGAAGCAAAATATTCGGGAACACTTGCCGACGAAATAACACCGCCCGAAAACCTTACTCCGGAGCAGGAAACCGATATAAAGGCTCTTTCGGCAATGATTTACCGTAAGTTGGGTTGCAAAGGGGTGATAAGGGTCGATTATATGTTAACCGGAACCGAACTTTACCTCATTGAGATAAATTCGATTCCGGGTTTGTCGTCCAACAGCATTGTTCCCAAACAGGCCGGTGTTATGGGAACAACGCTTACCGATTTGTTTTCGGCGGTGATAGAGGGGATGTTTTAATATGGCTTGTAATAAATTAACACATAATGAATTAATAATCTGTAATTCAATTAAACAAATTGAGTACAACCAATATTGTATAAATTTAATCCCGCCGCAGGCGGGATTAAATTCGGGTAATCCGCGTAATCCGATGACAAAAATCATCGAATTATGCGGATTAAACTAATTATTAGTTTTCTTTATGCCATTGGCATAAAGAAAAATATGGTTTTATAATTCATTTTCGGAACACAAGTTTACGATAGCACACCCGTTCTCTACTCTTTTTTTTCCGTTACCGGTTTCAAAACACCCAACACATAATGGTCTGTCGGGATGTATTGGTTGGCCAGCTTTTTTACATCTTCGGCGGTAACCGCTTCAACCTCTTTTTTGTATTCGTCGGCAGAGATTATTTTTTTACCGAGGAAATCGTAATCTATCAGGCGCTGGAGCCATTTTTTGTTTAACCTGTCGTCGGTTTCACGCTCCCTGATAAAGGTCTCTTTTGCTTTGACCATATCTTCTGCGGCAGGTCCGTTAATTTTCAGACTGTCCATCTGTTGAAATACCACCTTAACCAGTTTGTCCGTATTTTCGGGGGCACAGCCGAAGCCGATCATAAAACTGCGTTCCTTTTTGGGGTATTTGCTAACGGAATTGCGTACAAAAATTCCATAGGTTCCGCTCTCTTCCTCACGAACTTTTTCCCTGAGTTTAATGCTGAGGACTTTTTTCATGGTTTTCATTATCAGGTTGTTTTTACCGTTGTAATCATAAGGGTCACGAGAGGTTAGCACCACCTGACTTTGCGGCTCTTTGCCTTTGTAGTAAGTGAATTCCGTTTTTCCTTCCGGAAATCCGGGTTCCACATCTTTCCATGTCAACGCTTCGCCTCCCACCGGGATGGAAGCAAGATATTTCTCCACAAGTGGTTTCAAAGTTTCGGTATCCACATTTCCTACAAAAAATACCCTGAACCCGTTGGCGTGTTGGTACAATTTTTTATAAATATCGAAGATTTTTTGCATGTCAACCTTTTCCAGTTGCTCCACACTCGGAAACGGAACAGACCGTGGTGAATTCATGGTAGTCACTTTGGACAGCGTATCGTAAAAGGCAACCCGCGGATTGTTCAAGATAAATTTGTTACGGTCTTTATGCGTTTCAATCACCTTTTGAAATGCGCTGCTGTCCTGCCGCGGGTGCATGAAATAGAGGTATTGCTCCTGCAACATGGTTTCCAAATCTTTCACGCTGCTGTTTCCTTTAAATCCGTGGTTTAAATCATACAGATAAGGACCAACATAACATATTTTGCCGGCAAGTTTCTTACCGAGGGCAATGGCGTCGAATTCGCCGATTCCGCTGTTGCTCAAGACTTCCGGAAGAAGTTTTGCTTCAAGTATGTCACTGTCGTCAACAAGCGATGAACCGCCTGCCGAATAAGCCTGGTAAAGGATTTCGTCGTTTTTAAAGTCGGTAGGCATCACATAAACCGTCATGCCGTTGCTCAGTTCCCATTTTTCATACAAGGTGTCTTGTTTGGTGATGTTGATAATTTTACCCGGTTCAATCTTATCGGTTACCAACGGGTTGTCCGAAACTTTGTCTTCGTAAGCTTCCTGTTGCGAGTTTTCAGCCTGTTTAATGATTTCCATAACCTCCTGTTCGGTGGGTACCTTTAACCCCTCTTTTTCGGGGGCCGTAATCAGTACAATCATATTGGTATCGGTAATCCACTTTTTGGGCAGAATATTGACCTCCTCCAATTTGATTCCCGGCAGCAGTTCTTTAACCATTTCATATTCGGCTTCAATGCCCGGATAGGGTTCGTCTTCAAGAAAATTATTCAGGTATTCCTGCACAAAGTTTCGCGAGGGTTGTTTGTCTTTTTCATTAAACTGTTTTTCGTAATTGCGCAACATGCGTTCTTTTTGCCGTTCGAATTCCGTTTCGGTAAATCCATGCTTTTCCACTCTCATGTTTTCATCCATCAATACTTTCAGCGACTCGCCTAATTTGTTCTCTTTGGCCATTGCGTAAGCCGAATAGGCATCGAGGGTACGTCCCAAATATCCTCCGTAATAAACGCCCGAATACATGAAGGGCGCATCCGGTTTTTGGGCAATTTCCATCAACCTCTGGTTTAACATACCCGAGTACAGGCTATGAATAAGGTGTTCACGGTAATCGTTTATTGTTTTTTCTTTTTTCCGGGGATGTTTGTAGTTTAGAGAAACCAGGCTGAACATTGCCTCTTCGTCGGTTTCTATGGCTATCAAAGGTTCTTTGTTGCCGGGGATGTCATATGTTTCGCGTTTTCGCTCGGGAACGGGATTCTTAATGGAAGAAAAATGATCTTTTATCTCCTGCTCCATTTTGTCGGGGTCTATATCGCCCACAACGATAACGGCCATCAGGTCGGGGCGGTACCAGTCGTGGTAAAATCTGCGCAAGGTGCTGTAGTGTGCCGTATCAATCACATCCATCTGCCCGATGGGAATCCGCCTGGCATATTTTGAATCTTTGAGGATTATGGGGATATATTTTTTCATCATTCTCTGCTGAGCCCCCAGTCCGAGGCGCCACTCCTCTTTTACCACACCGCGCTCTTTATCAATTTCGGTGCTGTCAAGGGTAACGTTGTGTGCCCAGTCTTCGAGTACGAGAAAAGCACTGTCGATGAGACCCGCTCTGTCGGTAGGCATTTGCAACATGTAAACCGTTTCGTCGAAACTGGTATATGCATTGAGGTGGGCACCGAATTTAACACCTGTTTTCTCCAGAAAATCGACCAAAGCCGATTTTTCAAAATGTTCGGTTCCGTTAAAGCACATGTGTTCAAGCAGGTGCGCCAGACCCTGCTGGTCGTCGTCTTCGCAAATTGAACCTGCATTGATGGCGAGCCTCAGTTCCACCCGGTTTTTTGGCTCTTCGTTGTGCCGGATGTAATAAACCAGACCATTGTCTAATTTCCCTGTTTTTACCTGAGGGTCAGGCTGTAATAATTTTTCTGTTTCCTGCGCCTGAACGGAAATAATGGTGGTGGCGAGGAAAAGAAATAATGCTGAAAGTTTTTTAATCATGTTTTTTTATTCTTTGGGGTTATTAAAAAAAGATATTCACTTTTCTGGTTTTCAATATTTTATAATTCATCTAATGTTTAGGCTTTAAACAAGTTTATCATGAACTTCCGGTAAAACCCATAAATCTTATACAAAGAAAATAAAATTCTAAAAATAAAGGGTGTCCGGGGGTGTTATTTTATGTTAACGGTTTGAATAAGCGTAGTGCGGTGCGGGCTTTTATCACTATTTGTTTTCAAACCGCAATATCCTTTATTTTTATTCATTATTTTAATTTTCTTCATTTTCGCCCGCGTTATTAATAGCTTTTGTTGGACTTATTTGTTAGGCAACGTAATTTATTCATTTGTCACTTTTCCAGATTTATCAACAATTATCTTAAATTCATTGAAGTCACCCTCATCCTTAGCATCTTCTTTCATTTGAAAAAGAGTAAATATCAAGTACATATTTGAAATAGAGTCTTTTATTTGTAAATCGGTTAAATGTCTAAAGTTTGGGCCCCACCAATAAGGTCTTTTAGTAATATCATTTTCAACAAATAAAGTCTTTTCAATATTATTAGCATAATTGTATTTCAGCAATTTACAAGGTGAGTCCACATTATACTTTCCCTTACTCCAACTCAGGAAATAGACTTCATTTAGTTCAGGTACTTGTTTGATAGCACCACCCTTCGTTTTGTAAATGTAAGAATTATTATACAAATTGTAGATTATAATTGAGTCCGAAAAACTAAATAAGAATAACGAATCATTAAGACTAAAGCTGTTTTCCAAGTTTATAGAATGAGTCCATACCAACTTGTTGGTTTTTATGTTATACATAATGGAGTATTGATAGCAAACACTACAAAAGAATCCTCCCATCGTATAAACATTTCTAAATACAAGATTATTAACAGTATCAATTTCATATTTTATACTTACTGCTTCTTTTCTTTTGACCCATGCAGTATCATTTTGATATTTAATTGGATAATACTCACTATTATTAAAATCACATTCTGTAAGATTCCCTTTTGAATTATAAAATGATGTAAACCTTTCAACTATCTCTAGATTCTTTAAAAATCCATTTGTGTCGGCATTTTCAGACGGAGAATTCAATATGGGAATATTATTTTCATAAGCAACCAAATAATTTTTAAATGGGACACTGTCTTTTAATTTTTTCTCTGTACTATTCTTATCGATTGAAATTTTCTCAACGGTATTTTTTTTAATAATCTTGTAACTGCTGGCTGCAAAAAATAGAATAATTGAAAACAGGATTAATAATATGTTATTTCTCATATGTTCATTTTTATGTTGCCTAACGGTCAAGCCTATGGCGCGTGCCGATTTCCGTAACGGTAATTTTTAAACTACCATTAACTTTATTCCGCAAATTATCTTTCTTATATTCAATCATGTAAGGTATGCACTATTAGCCAATATTACCACACGCTTTTTCATTATTCATTTGCCAGTTCAATTGTTTTCTTAATTAATTTCGGGCTTAACCATGTTCCTTTTTTGGTGAGTTCTGTTAATAAATCATGTACAGAATTTATTAATCCGATTTC
>JALVZH010000273.1:9823-22727 GCA_027022105.1 Bacteroidales bacterium
GCTTTTAATAAAATCCCAATCGTCCCTGTCAGATTAAATCCAAGTTGTTTAGAATATCTTCTACCCATGATTTCGTCCATAATTATTAAATCGGCATTTAGCTCTTTTGCAAGAATTAGAACCTCAGCTTCTCCGTCACCTAAGTCAAAAAAATAGTCTTTTGAATCAGGATTTGCGATATCTTTAATTTCAATCCATTCAATTTGTGTTAAGTCGTGATAATATGGTTTTTCTTTTCCTTTTTCAATTTCCAAACAGACTGCTTTCGGTATAATTATTTTAGTATATAATTCTTTTAAAAGGTTGAGTTTGTCAACTTTTAGCAATGATATGATTGGGGTTGTATTGGATATTATTTTACGCATTCAATAAGTCTGATTCCAACTCATTCTCCAGTCCGGAATGAAAATATGAAACATTGTACTTTTCGAGTAAATCAAGAAAATCAATACGGCTCATATTCAAAAGTTTTGCAGCATGTCCGGAGGAAATTTTACCTAACTCGTATAGTTTTATTATAGATATCGTTTTCATTTCATTCTTGAATTCCTGACTTTCCATTTTAAGCGAAAACGCCAAAGATTCCGGATAATTTATTGATATTAGTCGTTCCATTTTATTATTTTCTACAAAGTTAATCAATTTAATCGCAAATTTAGTGTTATTTTTTCTTTTTTAAAAATATGTGGTAACGGTCTTATAAACCTACAAAAAGCAACAATATTTATTCTATCCCGGTAAAAGAATCCAATAAAATCTGTTTATACCCGTCCTTGTAGTCATTTATTTTTATCATAAGCATCATTTTCTCCTTCCCCAAAAAGAAAATTTCACCAATATATACAATATAACCGGTAAAGAGTTACCATACAGTTTCCTGCCTGATTTAAAAAATGGTTTACTTTTGTAATTGAAACATTTAATGCAAAAATAAAATGCGAATCTTTTCTTTTGTTACTTTAATCCTGTTTCTTTTTTCAGGGTTAACATTGCCCGGTCAAAATATAAATAAACCTAAAAAAATTGATAGTGAACCGGATACGGTTTACCGTCCCAAGGTGGGGCTCGTCCTTAGCGGGGGAGGAGCCAAAGGTTTTGCCTACATCGGATTGTTAAAGGTGTTGGAAGAGGTTGACCTGAAGGTGGATTATATCGGGGGAACCAGTATTGGAAGTATTATCGGCGGTTTGTATGCCGCGGGGTATTCTCCCGACACAATGGAAGCCATCATCAACCGGCAAAATTGGGATAACCTGCTGAACGATGTTGTGGAAAGGAAATATCTTAATTATGAAGATAAGGTTTACGGCGAGAAATATGTTGTAAGTCTGCCTATTGAGAAAAAAGGTATTTCCATGCGCTCTTCGCTGCATCAGGGGCAGATGATCAACATGCTGCTCGACCGCTACCTGTCGGTTCATTACAGACAGAAAGATTTTTCAAAACTGCCTACTCCTTTTCTTTGTATCGGAACCGATTTGCTGACCGGTAAAGCGGTAGAGCTTAACCAAGGTTATCTTCCTTTTGCCGTAAGAGCCAGCATGTCGATTCCGGGTTATTTCTCACCTACGCAATACAACGGAAAATACCTTGTGGATGGAGGTGTTATAAACAATTTTCCTGTTGTAAATGTAAAAAATAAAGGAATTCAGTACGTTATCGGTGGTGATGTGCAAAGCGGACTGACCACCGATCCGAAAAAGTTGAACAGTATTACACAGGTGCTCGATCAGGTTATCAGTTTTAGCCGTATTAAAGCCAATGAGGAAGCGTACAAAAACACGGATTTGCTGATAAAATATAATGTTAAGTACGGTATGATGGATTTTAATAAATCCGATTCCATTATAGCTTATGGCGAGAAGGTGGCGCGGGAACATTATGCGGAACTGAAACATTTGGCCGACTCTTTGAACAGTATTGAATATGTGCCGGTAAAAAAACACAATACCCGACCGCTCGATTCTGTTTATGTTGAAGAACTTGTTATTTCCGGTATTAAGACTGTTAAATCGTCATACGTTTACAAAACATTTAACAGTTTTATTCATAAGAAGATATCTGTTGAGGAATTGGAAAAGGCAATATTGAGTGTCTATGGTACCAACTATTTCGATCATATATTTTACAGTTTGGAACCCAATGACAAGGGGGTAACACTGCATATCGATATAAAAGAAAAGAGTACGGGTACAATAAAAGCTGCATTTCATTACGATAACGATTATCTTGGAAGTATCAATCTGGCACTTACCTCTAAAAACCTTATTCCTTCTTCAAAGATTTATGCCGACATGGTTTTGGGTCCAAGTCCGCGTTTGCGTGCTCTTTTTTTGTACGAAATAGGTTACCATACAGGGTTTGGAACAAATCTGAATATGTATAATTTCAGGTTTGATGTATATGATAATGCGGCAAAAATCAATCAGATAACTTTTTCAAACATAGCTGCATCTGTGTTTGTTAATAAAAACATGAAAAACTTTTACAATTTTAAAGGTGGTTTTGAGTTTGAGCGTTTTCGCTTTGTGTATGAATACGATACAACCACAATTGCACCTAAATATAAAGAATATAACAATTACGCTAATTTCTTTCTTTCCTTTAATGCCGATACATATAACAAAGCTGTTTTCCCCTCCAAAGGATTTAAAACAACTTTTGCCGTTAAATATGTATTTCCGTTATCAAATGGTTTCGCAACGGAGTTCTTTAGTAAAACTCTTTTGGGATACCTTATTTATGATCAGGCTGTATCTTTTTCCGACCGGTTTGTTTTCAAACCGGGTCTGTTTCTTGCAGGAACCCTAAAAACTGCCGATGTACCGCCTCTGCAACATTTTTTCGCATTGGGAGGACAAAATCCTGTTAACTACGTTGAGACATTTCAGCCGTTTGTCGGATTGAACTTCTTCCAAAATTACGGCCAGTATGCTGCAGTGGGAAGGTTAAAACTGCAATACCGTTTGTTTCCGAAAAACTATGTAACATTAAAAAGTGATTTCGGAAGTATATCAAGTGATATTAATGAGATGGCCGAGTCGAAGAATCTGGTCTTTGGTTACGGAATAACATACAGCTACGACAGTTTTGTAGGGCCTGTTGAACTGACAATGATGAGTTCAAATGTAACAAAACAATTACAGTTTTTTATTAATATCGGATTTTGGTTTTAACAACAGAAATACAATAAAGAAATAAATAGAAATAACATGAAATATAAAAAAGTACTTTTAAAGTTGAGCGGCGAAGCCCTCATGGGAAAACAGTCTTACGGTATCGACCCCGGAACGCTGTCGGATTATTGCAGTGAGATAAAAGAAGCAGCGGATGCAGGAACCAAGATAGCCATTGTTATTGGCGGCGGGAATATTTTCCGCGGAATGCAGGGGGCAGCAAAAGGATTCGACCGTGTGCAGGGCGACTACATGGGAATGCTGGCAACGGTAATCAACTCGATGGCATTGCAGGCAGAGTTGGAAAAACAGGGTGTGAAAGTAAAACTTTTGTCGGGACTGCCCGTTGACCCCATTGCCGAGAGCACCAGCGGACACAAGGCAAACCGTTATCTGGATGAAGGGTATGTAACCATTATTGCCGGCGGTACCGGAAATCCTTTCTTTACCACCGATTCGGCATCGGCACTCAGGGCAGTGGAAACGGGGGCCGAAGTGTTGTTGAAAGGCACCAGGGTTGACGGTGTTTATACAGCCGACCCTGAAAAAGACCCCAACGCCGTAAAATTCGAAAAACTTACCTTTAACGATGCATACGAAAAGAATCTGAAAATCATGGATATGACGGCCTTTACCCTGTGTAAAGAGAACAATATGCCCATTTATGTCTTCGATATGAACAAAAAAGGTAATCTGCTGAAAGTGCTGAAAGGAGAAAATATAGGAACGCTGGTAACCAATTAACCCTGTTTTGAGTACATTCCTGAACAAATACGGCAACCGGCTGTTGCTTGCGCTTATTCTTCTGGCTGCCACACTGTTGCGGTTTTGGCATTTTAGCCGGATTCCTTTTATGCACGACGAATTCAGTGCACTGTTCAGAACCGGTTATTCCTCGTTTCACGATCTTATCCTTTACGGTGTAAAGTTGAACGACAGCCACCCGGCCGGAGTGCAGGTTTTTCTTTATTACTGGATAAAACTTTTTGGTATCAGCGAGCCGGTGATAAAGCTGCCTTTTGCTGTTTTCGGAGTGTGTTCCGTTTTTCTGATTTATAAGGTTGGAGAATCGTGGTTCGGAAAAACAACCGGTTTGCTGACGGCAGCTTTTATGGCCACTGTTCAGTACACGGTATTTTATTCGCAATTGGCAAGGCCGTACAGCCCCGGTCTCTTTTTTACTTTGCTGTCTGTTTATTATTGGACCAAAGTGGTTTTTAAGGATAAGTTGAGAAAGAGCGACGTTGTTCTTTTTGTGCTGGCTTCTGCTGCAAATGCCTATATTCATGCCTTTACACTGTTCTTTCTTCTTATTCAGGTGCTCACTGGATTTTTATTTGTCAAAAAAAAGCGGTTGTCAACTTATATCTGGACGGCAGTAGCCATTGCGGTGCTTTATTTGCCGCATATCCCCGTTTTTTTTGCACAGCTTAAAAGAGGCGACATCGGTGGCTGGCTTGGTGCACCAAAGCCTTCGTTCATCATTGATTTTTTTGAATATCTGTTTCAGTTTAGTTCCGGATTTCTGTTACTGACCCTTGGAATAGCCACTTATCTCTCATTTCGCTTTTATAATACCGGAAAACGGAAAAACCGGTTTCGCCTCATTGCCATTGCCTGGTTCCTGACCACATTTCTTACGGCGTATCTCTATTCCGTTTTGCGGACACCCGTTATTCAGTATTCCACACTCTATTTTGTGACCCCGTTTCTTTTGCTGTTTCTTTTCTCTTTTATCAGGGAAATAAATCTAAAGGTAACTGCAACAGCGGTTATGTTAATCCTGATTTCAGGTTCCGGTGTTTTGATTGCCAAACGGCAGCATTACAAAATTATGTATTCCCAGGGGTTCGACCAAATTCCAAAAATGGTATTAAAAAACCTTGAAAAATATAAAACCGGAAAAACGGCAATTGTCCTGCAGGCTCCCGATACCCGGATGTTCGATTACTATTTTGATAAATACGGTTCCAAACCCGGTTATTTCTCTTTTACCAAAAAGGTGGAGTTCGACTCTCTGAACCGTTGGCTGCAAGCCGTGCAACCCGACCGGATATTGTACGGAGGTGCCGATTATCCGCCGCTTTATGTTGTTGAGGCTTTGAAAGATGACTTTCCTTTTGTGCTTGAAAAACAGTCGTGGTTCAATTCCGTTTTCTATTTCCTTTCCAAAAAGAAAGAAGATGAAAAAGCAATGGACAATGTAAGGGCCATGGAATCAGGAAAAAGACTGAATGCCGGATCGAAGCGGTTTTTCCGTTTAAGGCCGGAACAGAAGTTTTCTCCCGCTTTGGAAACAGCTGTCGATACCCTTGGATTGAACCGCCTGTCGGTATTGAATGCTGCTGCCACCCTTTCCGATACTACCGTTCCTGATAAATCTCTTTTGGTGTTCGACCTTCGTCGTCCTGACGGGAAAGCTTTTTACTGGTCTGCCGCACCTCTGAAGAAGTTTTATAAAAAAACGGAAAAACATCAATATACCGTTCATGTTTCCAAACGGTTGCAGAGCCTCGGAACCATACCTCCAAAAACCGTTTTAAAAATATACATATGGAAAAAAGATTCCGTGGAAATGTATTTAAAGGATATCCGCTTTTACATTACCCGTATCAATCCTGTGGAGAACGGACTGTATGAGCCGGTTCCATAAAAAAAGGCCATCCCGTAAGGAATGGCCTGCGCCCGGTTTGCCAGGAACTAAAAATATGAAGAAAAGCCCTGAAATCAAGGCTTTTCTCCAAAGGTGAATTGATTATTTCCCGGTAACATTAACGGAGGTTGTCCCATAAAAGCTTTCGCCGCTATGTGTTCCGCTTTTAATGTTTCCGGTAACCGTAAATGTCCATGTACCCAGAAGTTTCGGGTAGTCGCTGGAAAGGGTCATGGGTTCGTTTCTGAGAAAAATCATGCCGCTACCGGTGTACGTGTCGCTATATGCGCCTCCGGGCCCTGACAGTTCCACCTTAATAACTTCAATATCATCTGTGGTACAGGTTAGCATGAACGATAAATAATCAATTCCTCCAACATTATAGGGCAAGGCAGTTGCCGAGAATGAGGGGTTGTACGCAGCGGGTGGCGGAGTGTTTTTTTTGCATCCCGGTGTCAATACCATGGCAGCTGAGAAAAATGCAACGGCCAACATTGTAATCATTTTATTTTTCATAGTTCTTCATCTTTTTGTTTGCTGTCAGCAAACGGGTTTAACAATAAATTCAATGTAAAAGTAGGGCGATGGCCGTGGAAATATCAATGGAAATGAATAAGTGCGGGTGTTGGTTTATTATTTGCCGGAATTTGACGGATAAGTGCAAAAAAAAGCCGGCTTATTGTAAACCGGCTCATCATTCATTAAAATATAATCTTAATATTCGTCTTCGTTAAAAAAGAAATCCTCTTTGGTAGGATAATCGGGCCATATATCCTCAATACGTTCATAAACCTCCCCTTCATCTTCTATCTCTTTCAGATTTTCAATTACTTCCGGAGGGGTTCCCGTACGAATACACCACTCAATCAGCTCATCTTTTGTTGCGGGCCAGGGTGCATCTTCTAATTTTGAGGCTAATTCTAATGTCCAATACATAGCTGATCCTTTTGGTTAAAATTTTTGCAAAAATAAATTTTTTTTAACACCTTTATCTTTTTGCAAAAATTTTTTTGGCCGCATTTAAGTATTTGGAATCCAAATTGTTTCAGTGGCTCCAAGGTCGTTGCCAAGTTTTCTGGCCAGGACAAACAGATAATCGGAAAGCCGATTCAGGTACTGAACAACAAGGGGACTGGTGTTGTCGGTTTCTGCCAGTTTGATAACCAGCCTTTCGGCGCGACGGCAAACGGTACGTGCAATATGACAAAAAGAAACGGTGGTATGTCCGCCCGGCAGGATAAAAGCAGTCAGTTCGGGAAGCTCTTCGTTCATTTTGTCTATCTCCTTTTCCAACAGGGCAATGTCTTCGGGTTTTAATTTGGGAAGACTTCGGATTTGTTTGTTGTTGTCGCGTGCCAGCAGGCTCTCAAGAGTAAACAACCGCTCCTGAATAATCAGCAGTATCTCTTTGTGATGGTTGTCAATATCCTGATCGCGGATAAGGCCGATATAAGAGTTGAGTTCGTCAACCGTTCCGTATGCTTCTATCTTTTCGTGGTACTTGGGAACACGTGTGCCGCCAATGAGTGCCGTGTAACCCTTATCACCTGTTTTAGTGTATATTTTCCACTCTTTCGACATAATTATTGCTTGTTAAACCGTTTGTTGTTCAGGAATTTCTACCGTAACAATGTTTTTATTTTCTTCGTCCGATTCCACAAGGCCGTCGCGCAAACGGATGATGCGGTGGGCATGCAGGGCAATGTCCTCTTCGTGGGTAACCAGCACAATGGTGTTACCGGCGCGGTGTATTGCTTCCAACAGGCCTATAATCTCCTGCGAGGTTTTTGAATCGAGGTTGCCGGTGGGCTCATCGGCAAGTATCAGCGACGGGTTGTTTACCAGTGCCCGGGCTATGGCTACCCGTTGGCGCTGGCCGCCCGAAAGTTCGTTGGGTTTGTGGTTCATACGGTCGGCCAGTTGTACCTTCTCAAGCGCCAGTTCCGCCATTTCTATTCTCTTGTGTTTGGGTATTCCCGAATAGATAAGGGGCAACATTACGTTTTCAAGCGCCGTTGAGCGGGGCAGCAGGTTGAAGGTCTGGAAAATAAACCCGATTTCCTTGTTTCTGATTTCCGCCAGTCGGTTGTCGCTCATTTTGCTTACATCCACGCCGTTCAGAAAATATTGGCCGCCCGTGGGTGTGTCGAGGCAACCCAGAGTATTCATCAAAGTGGATTTGCCCGAACCCGAAGGCCCCATCAATGCTACAAATTCATTTTGTTTTACCGTCAGGGTAATGGATTGGAGCGCTTTTACAATCTCGGTGCCTACCTGGTAATGCCGCGATATTTCGATTAATTTTATAATTTCTTTGGCCATCTGTACTGTAGTTTTATTGCTGTTTACAAAGATAATGTTTATCCCGAACGAACAGGAATTATTGTATTACAATCATTGATATAACTATGAAAGTGAAAAGAAATTATGAAACCGGTAAAAAAATACCTGTTAAATCCTTAAGCGGATGTGTTGTTTTTGGCGGTTTTTCTTAAAGAATACCAGCCCGAACCAGTAGAGGTCAACGGTAAGTGTAACCCTCGGGTCATTTTTAATGGTTTCCCAGGCTTTGCTCATTTCGTCCGACCAGTAAATATCATCAAAAATAAATACACTCTCTTCGTTGGTATAAGGAAGGCACTGTTTAAAGTAGTTGATTGTAGGTTCGTAACGGTGGTTTCCGTCAAAATAGATAAGGTCGATGGTTTCAAACTTTTTCAAGACTTCGGGAAGGATAATGTCGAAGTTTCCAATTTCAATATCCACATTGTGCATGTGCAACTCCTTAAAAGTTCTTTCGGCTCTGTTGGCCAGACTGGCGCATCCTTCCATGGTTACCATTTTGGCGTTGGGTACAGGTTTTTTCAGATAAATAGCACTAACTCCCGCTGCCGTGCCGAATTCAAGAATGGTGCGGGGTTTTAAATGCTCCGAAATACGAAACAACATGTGCAACTGTCTAAAGCCGTGTGTTCTCTTTTTTACCAGTTTACCCACCTCCGTCATTATGGTTTTGTAATCGCCGTTATCTGCACCTGCACCAAAATCAACGGTTTCAATCACCGTTTTGCTTTTCTTTAATTTACGGACATAATGATCGTATCGTTTAATGCGGTCGGAAGCGCCTTTTTTTCTTAATCTTTCAGCAAGATCATAAACAAAAGTTGAATGTATTCCGTAAATACTTTTTGCTTTAAACCTCCACTTTATGTATCTGATGGCTTGGGCTAATGCTTTATTCATTAATTACTACTATTGAAATACAACTTTATTTACATAAAAAACAGTCCGGTAATTTTGATCCTTTAACGTCCTGTTTGTTAATTTTTGATATCCGAAAACAAGATAACAATTGTCGTACCAATAAACAATATGCTCGTTGTCGCTGTCGATAACTTTGTCCCGTATAAATTTGGGAGCAATTCTGACTTTTTCAACTCCCCCGATATCTGTCGGTCCGTCAAATAGTTGTGCGTAGATTGTGCCGGCATCTGCATAAGCGGCAATCAGATATTCCTCTTCCGGGTGTACCATGGTTCTTCTTTTGAGGGTGTAGGTATGAACTCCCGATATGGGAAAGTCGTTGTCCCAGATATATTCACCGTTTTTCGTAAAACCGGCCAGTATCAGATCGTATATTTCGTAACCGTCAAATACCTCGTAGGTGTATGGATAGGGTCTGCCGTAAAAGTCGTAATCCATCCGGGTTTCCGTGCGATACGAGGGTTTGTAGGCTTCCGCCGAGAGGATGTATTTATCGTTATGTTTTATTAATTCGGGTTTGCCCGTATATAACAGCGATGCCATTGGTTTGGCAGTATTTCCTTTACCCTCTTTTTTAACCTGATATGTTCTGTTGGCAAACGTACCGGGTATGTTTTTAAAGCTAAGAAAATCGTAAAAGCGTAATCCGGTTTGTTTGTTTCCGTTTAAAGTGAGTACAAAAAAGCCTGCTGTTCCCGGTTTGTCGGCACCATTATAATCCGAAAGTTTAAATGTGGTTCCGGTAATCAGATTATAAGTGCCGAAATAAAGGAAAAGCGAGTCGCTTTTAACGGCTTCGGAATAATTGGCAGGGATTCTTAAAGCATTGTTGTTTTTTATGCTAATCTCATTCTTCTTTTCTCCCTGCAAACTGAATTGCAGCAGGATGTCTTTTTCGTAAGTTTTCCCGTTAAACAGTTTGGTAAATACATCAAACCTGCCGGTATATCTGTTGTACGACACACTCTCCACACGTCCCGGCGTTCCGTTGCCGATGTGATAAGGATTGACATTACCGTTGTCTAAGTTAACAAACAGAATGTCGGTTTTGTTGTGTCCTATATTGATGCCGAGAATTGAGGTTTTGTTGTGGAAGTCAAGAGTTTTAATGTGTGCTTTTAACGGCATGGTACCGGCAATATGGGCAAACTTCTCGTTTTTTATATCAAAGGTGACAATCTCATAAAACCCGTAATCCGAATTGATTTTACCCGAATTTTGAAAAGCAAGTACAAGGGTGTTTCCTCTTTGTTTTCGGGTTACAAAAAGAAGTTTATTCTTTAACGGGAGAAATTTCAGCCATTTCTGTTGCATGTGCGTATCGAACATCCCGAAAAACCATTTTCTTTTTCCCTCATTGTTAACTTCGTTGCTCTCGTAAAAAATAAGAAATCCCGATTTTTGTAACGGTACAAGGTGGTATCGCTGAACATCAAGATTGGCAGGAACCTCAAGTCGCATAGCTCCTTTGCTCTCCTGGGCCGTAAGCACCAATGGCAATCCCCAATTTATGATGAATAAAACAAAAAAAATGAAAATCTTCTTCATCTCAGTTAAATCTTAACCCGCCCTGTATTGCATAAATCCTGCCACAAAAATAAGTGCAAAATCATTACCCTTTGGTTTTAACAAAAAAATCCCGCAGTTTTCACCACGGGATTTAATAACCGGAAGCCTTCCGATTATTCAACAATCAGCTTTGCCGTTTGAACGGTTCCGCTGTTTTCTTTAAGTTGCATCATGTACATTCCTTTGGCATAATTATCCAAAGCAATCACATTGTTTCCTTTTTTAACGGTGTATTGTCCCATAAGTTTTCCTGTGAGCGAGTAAACCGACAAAGTACCGTTGCTGTTTGCATTTACCGAAATAATGTCTTTGGCCGGATTAGGATAAAACTCAACCTTTTGTGTGTTGTTTTCCGCAATCCCAACGCCTTTAATTCCATAAACAAGTATGTCGTCCACTTCCCAGGTTGCACTGTGCTCGTCGGTCGAAGTATATTTAAAAGCGAGGTAAAATCCGTTTGCCAGATAGTCTGTCAACGATACGTCGCCCGATTCAACCCAGTTCCAGTTTCCATCCGACCATGCAGCCTGATCGGTTATCTCATTCCAGGTAAAATCGTTGGGGTTGCCGCTTCCGTCATAATCGGTAGAATAGAACAGCTGAAGTGCCGGTCCGTCGTATTTGGTGGCCGTGGTAAAATTAAAGGTAACGCTCTGGAAATCGGCAATATCCATACCGGGAGAAATCAGCCAGTCTTCATTGGCATGACTTCCGCTGTCGTAACCCGTCATTTTTGCAAAAGTACGTTCACCGTAAGAACTTTGGTACCACTCCTGATCGCCGCTTACATTGTAAGGTGTCCAGGTTCCTAATCCGTTGTCGAAAGGTTCGCTGTTGATTACCACAATGTCCGCAGTTGTTGCCGAGGCCTCCGGTACTGTTCCGTCGGTTTTGTAATCGATATTGGAACCGCCGTTGGTGTAAGGATAGATGCAGAAGTGGTATCCCTGGTTGGCTTCCAGATTTTCAAAGGTATAGGCTTCGGCACCATAGGGAACGTTTACTGAAACCATGCCGTCGCTCCAGTCAAGGTCGTCGGGAACGGGAGTTCCGTCAACAGGAGGAGTGCAACTGCGTGTGGTAGTCATCTCACCGAGAATAAGGTAACCGTTGGGTAGTTGTGCGCCTGTGGCATCGGTCCACGTAAGGTTGATGTTAATTCCGTTTGCCGTTGCGGCAAAATCGGTAGGATAGTTGGTAGGTTCGGGAAACACGGTGTTGTCAGCCTCAAACAAAAAGTCGTCGAAATAGATATGTCCGCCGGTATTGTTGTTTTCTTTATAAGTCCGCACCTCATAGCGAAACTGGTTTGCATTGGCCGGAGCCGTCAGGGTTACATCAAAAACCTGCCAGCCGCTCTGGTTGGTGCTGTATTCATCGGGTCTTAAAATGTCGGCATCAGCATCCAGATAGGTGCCGTCCTGCATCCAATACGACCAAATACGGGTACGAGCCATTGTGTCGTTGTCTTTGAAATAGTAAACAATGTGATATGTCTGTCCGCCCACAACACCGTCAATATCCTGACGGAATTTTTGTGAACTGGCATCCGAAGTTTGCATGGCCGAATAGCTTCCGCCGTGTACCTGTGTGCTCTCCTGCGAAATATTGTCATACAAATCCCAACCTGTGGGTGTGGAAGCATTGTCCCACGATTCAAGGTCACCGTTGGTAACCATATTTTGGCTCATGCCTCCAAACGAAAGAAGCATAAATGCCGTTACCGTTAATAATGTAATGATTTTTTTCATAGTCTTTTTGATTTAAATTTTTTACAAATATAATAAGTATTTGCAAAGAGAAGTGTTAAGTTATTTTAATCGATTTCCCCGGGCTGTAAATACTGTTCATTCCGGTTTTAACATTGTGTTACCGGTGTTTCTTTTTCTTTTGGGCGGCCGGGCGGGCTTGCAGTTGCATTCCGCAAGGCATCGCAATCTGCTGTCCGCTCCCATCCCTGCCGCAACTTCCCGTTCTGCAATCTAACATCTTACATCTGATTTCTTACATCATAACTTCTGTTAATCATATAACTTTTTCGGGAAGCAAGAAAAATGATAAAAGAATCAAGAAAAAAATGTGGCTAAAACCGGCTTAAGGTTGTCCCATCCCTGCCGCAGTTTCCATAACCTGACGGATTGAACGCCGGTTTGCGGGCCGGCCTCCGTCAGGTTGAGAACATATACCTACGGTTTTGTCATGCTCTGAGACATTTAACGGTAGGTTGTGCGGTTTGAAATGG
>JALVZH010000274.1:0-8966 GCA_027022105.1 Bacteroidales bacterium
CGGATTCCTGCTTTGAAATAAAGTTGGCACAAAGCGATTTCAGGACAATCTATTATATTGTTACCATTGAAAGTTGCAAAAAGGATTCGGTTGATAATAAAATAATTCTTGAATTTGTAAAAGAGAAATTTCCTGCCGGTGTCGGTTATACCGGTTTGTTACAATCCGGCGGACAGGAACAACTGAATCTTCAGGATTACAGCTTTGCACTGTATGATGACGATAAACTGCTTTATAAATTCGGCGATTTTCTGTATCCGTCAGTATCGAAAGAGATAAAAAACTTTAAGGAAGACAATATTTTTAAATGGAGTGGTTATTATCACATAATCAAGCAGATAAACGGCTCTGACAAATTGATAGTCAGTAAGAAAACCACCCCTTTTCTGATTTCCTTCTTTTCATTTACCATCTTTTTCATTTTTTACCTGCTGGCATTATTAATTTATTTGGCAATAGTATCATACTCAAAGATAAAGGCCGGAAGATTGTTAAATTACAGAAACAAAATCCAGCTGATTTATCTGTTTTCTTTTGTTTCCATATTCGGAATTTTATCGGGTGTAAGCCTGTATTACATCAATTTGGGAAACCAACGTACCATTATTAACGAACTGGAAGAGAAAACACATTCGGTTTCGGCTGAATTGCAAAATAAATTTTTCTCAAATCCGGAGCAGTTGTACAATTCAAACCTGGTTTTGACAAACCTGGCCAACTACTATTTTACCGATATTAATTTATATGATTACAACGGTGCTTTGATATCAACTTCGCGGCCTGCCATTTTTGATAAAAAGTTGCAATCAACATTTATTAATCCCAAAGCATATGCGGCAATAAAATTTAAACATAAGCTCTTTTATGTGGAGAAAGAAAAAATAGGGAATCAGCAATTTTACAGTGCGTATATGCCATTGTATTGGGAAAACGGTACGCTTGCAGCTTTTGTCAATTTGCCCTATTTTGCCAAGGTGAAAAACCTCATCAAGAACAGGAACATATTGATAATTAGTTTTTTGAATCTGCTGATAATTCTTGTGATTATTATTCTTATCATATCCTATTATGTTACCCGGATGATAACCAAGCCGCTGTTTATTTTACAAAAGAGGCTGGAAAAGACAAATATTGAAGGAGAGGTGGAAACCATTGTATGGAACAGGGATGATGAAATAGGAAAGCTCATAGGGGCTTATAACAACATGGTTCTTAAACTGAAAGAGAGTACCGAACTGCTGAAAAAGTCGGAAAGGGAGAGTGCATGGCGTGAAATGGCACGGCAAATTGCGCATGAAATCAGGAATCCGCTTACCCCCATGAAACTAAGTATTCAGTATTTAATGAAGGCGAAAAAAGAGAATACCCCCGATTTTGATGAAAAATTGAAAAGCATTAGCGAAACGCTTATTTCTCAAATTGATGCATTGAACAATGTGGCAGCCATGTTTTCCGATTTTGCAAAGAAAAAGCGTTCGGTAAATACATCGGCTGACCTGAAAGAGGTTATTTCCAAAGCGGTATTGTTGTTCAATGCACGGGAACACGTTACGATAAAAACATTGTGGGATGAAAACGAAACATATTTTGTTAACGGCGATACCGAAGATTATCTGAGAATATTTAATAATTTGATAAAGAATGCTGTTCAGGCACTAAGCGGGAACAGGGTAGGGGAGATTACCATTGAAATGGAAAAAAAAGACGGAAAAGTGGTAATACAGGTGAGCGACAACGGCCCCGGAATTGACAACCAAACCATGAAAAAAATATTTGAACCCTATTTTACCACCAAAAGCAGCGGATCGGGAATAGGGCTGGCCATTGTTTGGAATCTTGTAAAAGAACTGAATGGTACTATTTCCGTACAGTCGGAAAGAGGATCGGGTACCCGTTTTATATTGACTTTTCCTGTTTCAGAATGAGTTTGAAAAAATAGATCCGGTATTATTCGTTATTTTGCAACCGGTATGGCATATAACCCCATAAAAAAACTTGCAGGCGACACAGCCGTTTACGGACTGGGAACCGTTGTTCCCCGCCTGCTCAACTATTTGCTGGTGCCGTTTTACACCATAATGGTTTTTAACAAAAGCCAGTACGGACAAATTACCGAACTGTATGCCTATGTGGCCATTCTGCTGGTATTGCTTACTTACGGTATGGAAACCGCTTTTTTCAGGTATGCCAATAAAGACAAAAATCCTTTGAAAGTTTTCCATACTGCTGCCACTTCGCTTTTGATTACATCAACCCTTTTTATCCTTTTTATCCTTTTTTTCAGGAATGATATTGCAGGTTGGATACAATATTCGGGTCACAGCGAATACATTTTACTGCTGGGTCTGGTAGTAGCGCTCGATGCATTTACCGCCATTCCATTTGCACATTTGCGGTTTCTGAATAAGGCAAAACGTTTTTCGTTTATCAAAATAGCCAATGTGGTGGTGAATATCTTTTTCAACTTTTTGTTTCTCATAATTATTCCCCGGTTGTTTAAGGAAAGTTACAATGAGTTTTGGTTGTACCGGCAGATTCCTCTGGTGGGATTTGTCTTTTTATCAAATCTTATTGCCTCTCTGTTTACGCTGGTCATGCTTTTTCCCGAACTGCGCAATTACAAACCCCGAATTGACAATTCAATATTAAAAAAGATGCTTGCTTACGGCCTGCCGATTTTGGTTATAGGTTTTGCAGGCATGATAAACGAGGTTTCCGATAAAATCCTGTTGCGTTATCTTTTGCCCGGCAATACAAATATTAATGCCGTTATCGGGGTATATGGCGCTAACTACAAGCTGGCTATTTTAATGGTTTTGTTTATACAGATGTTCCGTTATGCTGCCGAGCCTTTTTTCTTTGCCGAATCGGCCAAAAAAGAGGCAAAAGAGACCTATGCCAATGTAATGAGTGTTTTTGTTGCTTTCGGGTGGTTTATATTTTTGCTGGTATTGTTGTTTATTGATGTATTCAAATATTTTATCGGGCCTGCTTTTTGGGGAGGGTTAATCATTGTACCCATCATTCTGGCGGCCAAATTGTTTTTGGGTATTTTTTACAATTTATCGGTATGGTACAAACTAACCGACCGCACTTTATACGGAAGTTTAATTGCCATAATGGGTGCGGTAATCACCATCGTTTTAAATGTTATTTTAATTCCGAAATACAGTTACATAGGTTCGGCATGGGCTAATCTGGCCTGTTATTTTTCCATGGCTGTGGTATCGTGGCTCATGAGCAGGAAATATTACAAGGTTGATTATAATTTGAAGAGAATAATTTTTTATTCGGCTCTGGCTTTGATACTCTATTTCGTTTCCAGGATATTACCGCTCACATCGGTTGTGCAACGTCTGTCTGCCGGAGCTGTTCTTATGTTGATTTATTTGTCGGTAACCATAACCATAGAAAAGAAACAATTCCGCAAGGTTCCTAATATTCCTTAACACTACTTGTTGCAACCACAAATTATGTATTTTTGACCGCATTTGAATGGAATGAAATATTTTATAATACATCCGATTGATTAAACTTTAAACAAATTCCGATTTTAATTATAGGTTTAGATTATGAATTTTGAAAAAATGATTGTACGAGTAGTAAATAAATCGAAGCACAACCTGCCGCAATACGAAACCGTTCATTCGGCAGGAATGGATCTGAGGGCAAATATTGATGAACCCGTAGTTTTAAAACCACTGGAAAGAGCCTTGATTCCTACCGGTTTGTTTATCGAATTGCCCGCCGGTTTTGAAGCACAGATAAGACCCAGAAGCGGAATGGCTTTTAAACACGGAATAACCGTGTTGAATACCCCCGGCACCATCGATTCGGACTACCGCGGCGAGATAAAAATCATTTTGGTAAACCTTTCCAACGAGCAGTTTACCATTCACGACGGAGACCGTATTGCACAAATGATAATAGCGGAATTTAAACAGATACAATGGGAAAAAGTATCGCAACTGAACGAGACCGAAAGGGGAGGAGGCGGTTTCGGACACACCGGAAAAAAATAAGCGCTTTTGGTTTTGCAATATTTTTTAATTATTAAGACTTTAAACAAGTCAGTAAACAAGAAAAAAGAAGATGAAACAGATAACTGCTATTATTTTGGTCGTTTCTTTTACGGCAATCTTTTCTTCCTGCTCTACCGGAAAAAAACTCAAAAAACATCCGGGAAAACAGCCGTTGACAGAGGCCATGAAATACAAAGAATCCGACCTTTTTACACAGGCCGTTATTTTACATGAAACGGGAAAACCTGAAGAGGCGCAGGAAAAAATTTCGGAAGCATTGGCCATCGATCCCAACGATCCGGCTGCAAATTATCAGGAAGCAAAAATATTGAGCGACCTCGCGCGAAAAGATGAAGCCCTCGTTTATGCAAAAAAGGCCAAAAACCTCGACCCTTCCAATAAATGGTACAAGAAACTCTATGCCGACCTTGAAAAACGAAACGGAAACTATAAAGAGTATTTAACAACTTATGAAGAGCTGGTTAACGAGTATCCTGACGACCCCAATCTGTTAAATGAACTTGCCTTTGCCTACTATTTTACAGGCGATTATAAAAAAGCGGTTGCCGCTTTCGAAAAAATTGAAGAGAGGGAAGGCTTAAACGAAATGTTTTCAACAAAAATTGCCGCATTGTACAGCCGAATAGGGAAACCCGAAAAAGGTGCCGAAGAGTACGACAAACTGATAAAAGCTTTTCCCGATGAAAAGCGATATTACGCTATGAAGGCCGAATATTGTGTAAAAAACAAGTTACCGGAATGTGCCGAAAATTCTTACCGGAAAATCATGGAAATTGACCCCGAAGACCCGTACGTTCACATTTCGCTGTCCGATTTTTACAGAAAAAATAAAAATCCTGAAAAATCTTTTGAAGAGCTGAAACTCGGATTCGAAAATCCGAAACTTGACCTCAAAACCAAGATTAATCTTTTGTTAAACTATTATTCGGGGAGCCTCACCGAAGAACAAAAAAAGCAGGCACTCGAATTGTCCGAAATCCTTAAAAAAGTTCATCCTGACGAGGAGTTATCGGATGCATTTTACGCTACTATGCTGTACGAAAACCGTCAATACAAAGAGGCGGAGCGGATAACCCGCAAGATTATCAAAAACAACAAAACCAACTATGCCATGTGGGAGCAGCTGCTCTTTTGCGATCTCTATCTTTCCAAATACGACACGCTGGTAAACGATGCCGATTCGGCCATCGAAATGTTTCCCAATCAGCCCATTCCTTATCTTTTGGGAGGTATCGGCTCGTTTCAAAACAAAAACTATGAAAAGGCCAAAAACCTGCTGGAAACGGGTAAAGATTTGGTTGTAAACAACAATGCGCTTCTGGAACAGTTTTACTCTACGCTCGGCGATACTTACAACGAACTGAAAATGTACCCTGAGTCGTATGCGGCTTACGATAAGGTGCTCGAACTGAATCCCGATAACTCAATAGTTTTAAATAACTACGCCTATTACCTGAGTTTGCGGTCGGAGCATTTGGAAAAGGCGGAGAAAATGGCCAAAAAAGCCGTAACGCTTGACCCTTACAATCAAAACAACCTCGATACCTATGCTTGGGTTTTTTATAAGCTGAAAAAATACAATGATGCTCTGGAATGGGAAAAGAAAGCATTGGCCAACGGAGGCGACAGCAGCGGTGTGGTATTGGAACATCTCGGCGATATTTATTATCAACTGGGTAAAAAAGATGAAGCCCTGAAATATTGGAAACAGGCTGTAAATAAAAAAGACCATTCGGATCTTTTGGAGAAAAAAATTAAGGAGAAAAAGTTGTATGAATAAAAGAAAATCCGGCATTATTATCCTTGTTTTGTTCTTGTTTTCGTTGTCGTTTCAATCCTGTAAAACCACCAAGAAAACATTAAGGAAACCATTGAAAGAACTGGGCATTGATTATCTTTATGAAAAGATGAAAGAGAATCAGGTAAAAGCCGACTATTTCGATTCGAGGTTAAAACTGGTTTACAAACAACAGGGAAAATCAAAAACCGAGCTGAACGGACAGATTCGCATAAAATCCGACAGCATTATCTGGCTTAGCGTTTCGCCTGCCTTGGGAATAGAAGCCTTGCGCGTAGAAATGACACAGGATAGTTTTAAGGTAATCAACAGGTTGAACAAAACGTATCTTACCGGTGATTTCATGATGGTTGAAAAACTGATTAATACTACCATTGATTATTCCATTATCGAATCGTTGCTTTTTGCCAACGACCTTTCGCATTACGATGTAAAAAAAATAAAAGTGAAGGTGGATAACAACCTGTATCATATTTCCATTAAGAAAAGAAGAAAGATACGGAAATACTTACGGGCACAGGAGTCAACGCCGCAGGTTTTGGTACAGGACCTCTGGATAGATCCGGCCACATACAGAATAAAAAAATTAAAAATAAACGAGTTTGGCGATGATTCCAAAAGCCTTAATGTGTATTACGACGATTATGAAGATGTAAACGGTACGTTGTTGCCTGCTAACATACTTATCGAAATAAATGCCGGAGCCAAAATAGAAATAGGTATGAAATACAAAAATCCGGAGTTTGATAAACCGCTGCGGTTTCCGTTTAAAATCCCTTCCAAATACAAACTGATGGATATTAATACGCAATGATATTCAGGTTGAAACATATAATCATTTTGCCGGGAATTTTCATTCTTTCCTTAGGTGTATTGTCGGGGCAAAACAGCTCGAAGGAGGCCCGATTAAAGAAAAAAAGAGAAAAACTGGAAGCTGAAATAAAATACACCAACAAGCTTTTGTCGGAGGTAAAAAAAGACAAAAAAACCACGCTGTATCAATTGAAACTGTTAAACAGCAGGATAAACAACCGTTATGAACTGATTGCCACACTCAAAAGGGAAATTTATCTTCTTGACCAAAAAACAGCACAAACCGGTAATGCGATTGAAAAATTAAACGAAGATATTGCAACCCTGAAAAAAGAGTATGCTAAAATAGCTTATGCTTTGTATCGCAACAACAGTGCTTACAATAAGCTCATTTTTCTTTTTTCGGCAGAAGATTTAAATCAGGCATATCAGCGTTTGCGCTACATGGAGCAGCTTTCGGGTTATGTGAAAAAACAGGCACAGGAACTGAAAGAAAAGGAAAAGGAAAAAGAGGCGCAGTTGGATAAATTAAACAGGGAGAAACAGAAGAAAAAGAAACTGCTGGAAAAACAGAACAACGAAATAGCCAAACTGGAGCTTGAACAGCATCAGAAAGAACAAACAAAACGCAAGCTATCGGGCAGGGAGAAAAAACTGCGGGCACAACTGCGTGCAAAACAAAGAGAAGCCAAAAAACTGACCCGGCGCATTGAAGAAACCATTGCCGGCGAAACCAAACCTGTGAAAAAGAAAGGGAAAACGGTTACATATGCCCTTACCCCGGAAGAACGCAAACTTTCCGCTTCGTTTGCCGCCGGTAAAGGAAAACTGCCGTGGCCGCTCGAAAGGGGTGTGATAGCCGAAACCTACGGAGTGCACAAACATCCGGTTTTGAGACATGTACAGATAAAAAACAACGGAATAAATATTGCCACCTCGAAAGGAGCCACTGCAAGGGCGGTATTCAAAGGAAAAGTGGTTAGCGTGGCACGAATAACCAATACCAACCGGGCGGTAATTATAAAGCATGGCGAATATTATACCGTCTATTCCAACCTTGAACAGGTGTATGTAAAACCGGGACAAATGGTAAACACAAAGGATAAACTGGGAATGATTCATACCGACCTTGACGGAAATACCGAACTGCATTTCGAGGTGTGGAAAGGCCGGAGCACCCAAAATCCTGCATATTGGATTTCAGGCCGGTGATAATAATGGGAAAATGAACCCGTTTTAAAGATAACGAACGATAGAAATGGTTTAATTTTGCGGTAATAAGTAAAATATTAAAACCGGAAAATGAATTCCGTAATTCCCCTTCTTGGAGAGCTTGTCCCGACTTTACGTCGGGAGGTGTAGGGTAAAAATTAGTGTTAATTTAGAACAGAAAACCCCAAAAAATTGAATATCAAAAAGCTATTAATAAGTATATTGTAATTTAATAGAAAAGTAGTAACTTTGCAATGTATGATGAATATAGAGTTAAAATATCAAACGGATAGTTTGAGAAGTCTATCGCAACTTTTTACCCCAACTACTTTTTCTAAAATTGTAAGAAAAAAAGAATATTCTATCATAGACAACAGATTCAGAAGGCATATTATTGACACAAAAAATTTATCAAGAATAGAATTAATTAAAAATATCTATAATAAGCTGGAAAAACAGTATAAGAATGAGTATATTTATAAAAATACTCTTTTTAATAAGTTATTGTTGGGAAAATATAGTTTAAACACAACAACTGTTATTAATGAGCTAAAAATAAAGAATTCTATTGCTGATTTTGTTTTGTTGAATGGTGAAATTAGAATTTTTGAAATAAAATCGGAGCTTGATAGTTTACAAAAAGTAAAAAAACAAATAATAGACTATAAGTCATTTGCAAATAAAGTATTTATAGTTGCAAATTCCAAATATGTAAGTTCGTTAGTTGAATTATATAAAAATGATAGTGTTGGTATAATAGAATATACTGAAAGGAAAACTCTTAAAGAAATTAAACCTGCCAATGAAGATAACAAATATCTGGATCACGAAGTATTATTTAAATCGTTAAGAAAGGTTGAATATCTCGAATTAATAAATAACTATTTTGGGTACATTCCAAATGTCCCAAACACACTAATATTTAAGGAATGCTTAAAATTAGTTAAAACATTGGATGTTTTAATTTTTCAAAAACTTGTATTGAAACAATTAAAAAAAAGAAGAATAAAAAATCCTAATTTATTAAAATCGAACCAAACGCCTGATGAACTAAAATACTTATGTTATATATTAAACTTTAATGAAATTGAGTATTATAA
>JALVZH010000274.1:8976-22646 GCA_027022105.1 Bacteroidales bacterium
TTATAACTTATATGAATTATTAAATAAAAAGATATAAAATGTATTTCCCATATTTAAGAGGCAAGCAATTTGAATTAATTGCTTTAAGAGAGATGAGTGATATTATGTCTATTAATAATGATAAAATATCACCAATAATTGAACCGGTTCGAGATTCTAGTACTTTAAAAACTACGATAAAAGAATTAGCTAATAAAAATGTTAATTTTAACATAATTATAAACCCCAAAGTTGGTGATATAATCAATGATACAGATACTATTCTGAATATTCTTACTCATGAATTATCTGATAATAATAATTTTCAGCTGGCAATAATCATTGATGATAAAACAGATTTTGAAGAAATCATTTTAAAAATAAATAATTTAAATTTATCTTTTAATGGTTTGTCTCTTATTCATAATTCTATTATTTCCAATATTGACGAAATTCTTGAAAAGAATAATATAATTTATAATATAATAAATACAAACAAAACAAGTAAACGTTATTATAGAAAGTTTGATGAATCGTCACGTGTAAGTCTAGATGATTTTTTTATTTCTCAACAAAAAAACGCAGATTATTTAAAAACAGAGGATAGTTTTTTTTCAGAAGAACATTTATTTTATAAAAAAGAAGGTTTTGTTGGTTTTTCTGATTATTTAACAATTGGTGAACCATATTCAGATAGTGGATTTCTGCCATATGCAATTGCTATTCATATTTCATATAAAGATAAAGAAAACAAAATTAGGATAAAACATTTTGTTTCAGATTCAAATGAAGATACCTCTGATATTGGTGGAAAGTTTGCAGAAGCATTAAGTAAATTAATTAGTTGGGCAAATACTAATAATATTAATTCAAAAGCAATGGGTATTTTTAGGGAATTATTTAAAAGAGGACATTTTCCCGGGCTTGGAAGTATAAAAAAATTATCTGTTATGCATCACATTGAACTAGTTATTAATTTGATATAGTATGAATTGTTGTATTGAATGCTTTTCTAGTAATTACATTAAAGATATTATTACCAGTAATAACCAGAAAGGAAATTGTGATTTTTGTGGAAGTAAAAATGTTTCAGTTTATAATCCGGAAGAATTAAGTTTATTATTTCAAAATATTCTTGATTTATATGTGATAGATAATAAAAATGGAAAATTTATTCATGAACAAATTAATATTGATTTTGAAAATAAAATTTTTTCATCAAAATTATCGAATAATAATCTCTCTTTGTTAAAAGAAATAATAAAATATGATATTGAATCATATGAAAAACTTTTTAATAACAAAGTAATCCTTTCTTTTGAAAAAAATTTTTATAAAAAAAATTTAATAGAACCACTTCAAATTACTTGGGAAAAATTTGCTAATGAGATTAAAACGACTAATCGTTTTCATATTCAAAACGTTATTGATTTAGAAAAACTTAAAATACTTATAAATCGATATCGTAAACCAATTAAAAAAGGAAAATTATTTTATCGTGCTCGAATTTCTGATAAGAAAGGATTTAAAAAATCAGAAATGTTCAATCCACCACCTGAAAAAACCAAATCAGGCAGAGCAAATCCGGTAGGAATTTCATATCTTTATTTAGCTGATGAAATTAAAACATCTTTATACGAGGTAAGGTCAACTCTTTATGATTTTGTAACTGTCGGGACTTTTAGGCTTAAAAAAGATATTGAAATTATTAATCTTAGGGGAGATATTTATGATCCGATGTTAATAGCAGATAATGATAATATCGAAGACTTTCTAATATATCGTCCATTTATTAGTAAATTGGAATCTGAGTTGTCAAAACCCAAAAGAAGAAGTGATACAGAATTAGATTATTTACCCACTCAATATTTATCGGAATTTATAAAATCTATTGGTTATAATGGAGTAGAATATCAAAGTTCTTTATATTCTAATGGCTATAATCTTGCAATTTTTTCACCTGAAAAATTTGAATGTATAGATACAAAAGTATATGAAATAGAAAAATTAAGTCTTGAATGTAAAAAGGTTAATGAATAATTAATAACACATGTCAAAAATGAATAAAAGATATGAACAGTAAGATACCAATAATGAAATTAAGTGCTAAAAAACCTTGCAAAACTAATACATATAACCAAAATCCACCTTTCTGGTTTCCAATATTTTATGGTTCATATAATTAATTGAGACTTTAAGTCGGTTTATTTATAAAAGCTAACTTATAACAAGTTCAAAAAACGATTTTAACAAAGTGGAACTCTATAACAAAAAAAAGTGGTGGAAACGGTTGCTTCTTATCCTGGGGCTTATTATCATAGCCGCCTCACTTTTTTATACCAACATTTTGGTTAACAAATTTGCCCAAACCGAACGGAAAAACGTAAAACTGTGGGCCGATGCCGTTCACCGGAAAGTAAAACTTGTTGAATATACCGACCGTTTTTTCGGTCAATTGCGTGAACAGGAACGCGAAAAGGTAGAGCTGTTGGCCGATGTTTACCGCCACTTGCTCAGCGACTCTTCATCCCGCGATTTGACTTTTTACCTCAACATTATCAATAAAAACAAGACCATTCCCGTAATTCTTACCGATAAAAACGGAAAAATAAACAGTGCCAACAATGTGGACTGGAATCCCGATACGGTTCCTTACCTTACCGGAAAACTAAAAGAAGAGTTTTCGGTTTATCCGCCCATTAAAGTCCCCGAAGTGGATAATTATCTTTATTACAACAATTCGCGGCTTTATTATGAGCTTCAGGATGTGCTCAACGATTATATCTCATCCTTTATGTCGGAGGTTACATTAAATTCATCCAGTGTGCCGGTTATTATTACCGACAGCACTATGGAAAACATTATCCAGTTTGGCAACCTCAATGATATCCGCATGAGCGACCCGGCTTATGCCAAAAAGAAACTGGAAGAGATGAAAAGGGAAAACGACCCCATTGTGATAAAGTTTTCCGACCAAAACACATCTTACATTTTTTATAAAGATTCGGATTTGCTGACCAAAATGAAGCTTTTCCCCATAGCGCAGATACTTATTATCAGTGTGTTTCTTTTTATTGCCTACCTGCTTTTCAGCTCTTCCCGGAAGTCGGAACAGAACAGGGTGTGGGCCGGAATGGCCAAAGAGACCGCACATCAGATTGGAACCCCGCTCTCTTCCATTATGGCCTGGCTCGAACTGATAAAAATGGATCCGGCAAATGCTTCAAGGGCTGCCGTTGAAATTGAAAAAGATGTTAAGCGGCTCGAAATGATTTCCGACCGTTTTTCAAAAGTGGGTTCCACACCTTCGCTGGAAAACGATAATCTGGTAAAAATAATTTACAATACGGTTGCCTATCTGAAACCCCGTACACCCCGCAAGGTGAATTATGTAATAAATATTCCCGAAGACAAAGATATCATTATCCCCGTGAACGCTTCGCTGTTTAGTTGGGTTATCGAAAATCTTTGTAAAAACGCCATAGATGCAATGGACGGCAAAGGTACCATAACCATCGACCTGAAGGAAGAAAACAACCACGTAAATATTGATATTACCGATACAGGCAAAGGAATTCCCGTATCGGAACAAAAAGCTATTTTTAACCCCGGCTACACAAAGAAAAAACGGGGGTGGGGTTTGGGCCTTTCGCTGGCCAAAAGAATTATTAAAGAGTATCACAAAGGAAAGATTTTTGTTAAAACTTCTGCCCAGGGAAAAGGTAGTACATTCCGTATTGTACTGAACAGGCAGGTATAATTAATGAAAATTAAGTATTTTTTTACTTATTAGGAAAATCTATTGAAATTCCATTAATTTTGTGAAGATTTTTGCCATTACCAAAACATAAAACTATGCTAGGATTTTTTAAAAAAAAGACCCCGGACAGCCTCACTTCCAAAAGCAGTTACTATGAAAGGGAATGTGTTGTTAATACCACAACCGACCTGTTTTTAATCTTGTCGGATGCAAGAAATTTCAATTTCCTGAAAACCGATGTCCCGATTCGGGTGAGTAATTTGTCTTTGAACGGGATGACCCCAAAACAACTTACAAAGGAACTGGATACCCCTAATTATTTGTTTGATAACAACGAAAATATTCCCAACCATAAGGTCTATTTCTATAAAGAAGAGGCTGATATTTATCGCTTTTTGCTTCAATATCATTTCATTGATGATAAACTGTTTTATGTTGCCAATAAAATATATACCGGCATGAGTTTGTCGGACGAAAACAAAGTCAAGATTGTAAAACAACTGGCAGCAAAATATCTGCACGATAACAATTTTAATGTTCCCGAAGATTTTGGTATTTTTATTGAAGATCAGAACCACAATAAAGCTTTTACACGGGATGGTGTCTATTTTTTTGTAAATTATATTGTTGGAGATGAAATTAATGAACAGTTGTGGGAAAAATATTCTTTTCTTAAAGAAGAACTGGCAAAGAAAAAGGCAGACTCATTCGACGAATCGCTGGAAAAACTTCTATAAAAAGTAGTTCAAAATTAACGTGATGGTTAAATAATAAATATTGGAAACCAGAAAATGAATTCCTCTATTCCCCTCCTTGGAGAGCCTGTCCCGACTTTACGTCGGGAGGTATAGGGGTGGGTTTATTAAAAAAAGATATTCACTTTTCTGGTTTCCAATATTTTATAATATATCTGGTTTATTATATTTTAAATAATTTCTAAAATTTATGCCCGGCATTTATATTCATGTACCCTTTTGCAAACAAAAATGCCATTACTGTAATTTTTATTCCGTAGCCTCATTTAAATACCGCGATGCATTTGTTCCCGCCCTTTTGCGCGAAATAAAACTGCGTAACGATTATCTGTCCGGTAAAAACATCAATACCGTCTATTTTGGAGGCGGCACACCTTCCCTTTTGAAAACGGAGGAGATTAACACGATATTGAATGCATTGAACGGCACATTTAATATCAACAATAATGCGGAAATAACCCTCGAAGCAAATCCCGACGACCTTTCGGAAGATTACCTGCGGCAACTTCGGCAGGAAACCACGGTCAACCGTCTGAGTATCGGTGTTCAAAGCTTTTTTGATGACGACCTTGAGTATCTGAACCGCGTTCACAGCGGAAAAGAGGCACAACATGCCGTAGAACGTGCACAAGCTGCCGGGTTTTCAAACATCACCATTGATTTGATTTACGGCATTCCCACACTTACCGGCGAAAAATGGAGGAAAAACCTGGAACTCTTTTTTGCTTTCGACCTGCCGCACCTCTCTTCCTATGCTTTAACGGTAGAGCCCCGCACCTCACTGGATGTTTTGATAAAAAAAGGAAAGCTTGCCGGGGTTAAAGAAGAGCCGGCGGTTGATCATTTCAATATACTGTTGAACGAGACGGCAGCCCGCGGTTTTGTGCATTACGAAATATCAAACTTTGCAAAAAAAGGCTGTTATTCAAAGCACAATTCCATCTATTGGCTCGGGGGGCATTACCTCGGGCTCGGGCCGTCGGCACACTCTTTTAACGGAACTTCGCGGCAGTGGAATGTTTCCAATTTAAAGCAATATACCGGAGCCGATATGGTGGAAAAAATAGTGGAAGAAAAAGAACTGCTGAGCGAAAAAGACCGCTATAACGAATATGTGATGACTTCGTTGCGAACCACTTGGGGGTGCGATGCCGAGCACATAAAAAATATTTTCGGAGAGACGGTAAAAAACCGTTTTGAAACCGGAATACAGCCTTTTATCGATAGGGGAGAGGTAATCAATAAAAACGGAACGTACATCCTTTCCGGAAAAGGAAAACTGTTTGCCGACGGTATTGCCGCCGCCCTGTTTTGGGATTAAGTTGTTGTTTATGAAGTTGTTTAAGGTTAACATGATGAAAATGAAAATAAAATATTGGAAACCAGAAAATGAATTCCATTGTTCCCCTCCTTGGAGGGGTGTAGGGGTGGGTTTATTAAAAAAAATATTCACTTTTCTGGTTTCCAATATTTTATAATTCATCTAATATTGAGTTTTAAAAAAGTTAAATAAATAAAGATTCACTTTTCCTCAACCCCGGCCACTTTCCGCTTTTCTCTTTATTTTGCTCATCCCCCTTTCGGTAATAGCCGTTATGGTTAGCGACGGATTAACCCCCGGATTGGCCGAAATCATCGAGCCGTCGAATATATACATGTTTTCATAACCGAACACCCTGTTTTCGGAATCGATAACCCCCTCTTCACGGTTTTTACCCATGCAGGCTCCGCCGAGGATATGCGCCGTGGAAGGAATTCCCGACAGGGTTTCCGTAAAAATAACCTGCGATTTGGCACCAATCAGCTTTGAATAAAGTCCGGCAAAGGAATGTGCTTCGGGAATAAAGGCTGTGGGTGCCTTGCCCTTTTCAATTTTGGTTTTCATTCTGAAAATCCCTTTTCTGAATTTCAAAGTGCTTTCGATGTGCTGCATAAACAACAAAATCGGGGTGCGTTCGGCATAGTGGCGGGTAAACAACACTTTCAACCAGTTTACCGGGTCGGTAAAAGGTGTGGCAATCAGTTTCAGCAACCTCGGTAAAAACCTTTTTTCTGATATCATCGGCGCCATGGTAATGCGCCAGAAACCCGAACCTTTGCCGTAGCGTACCGGCTCTACGTGGCTGTTTTCGTCCACTTTGAGGATAGAACCGATGGCTATGCCTTTGGAATAATCGGGGGCATTTTTCCGGTATGAAGTGTTGAGTATCAAAGCCTCGTTGTTGGTCATAATCATATCGCCGACTTTGTTGCTGAGGTTTGTAAGCCGTTTCTTTTTTAATTTGAGCAGCAGCGGGACCGTCCCCAGAACACCGCCCGAAAAAATTACCCCTTTGGTTTTAACCCGCCTCTTTTTTGAAAAATATCCGGTGCTTTGCCTGAATATCACGGTGTAGCCGTTTTCGCCGCTTTTCCCGTGGGGAATGATATCGGTTACCTTATGTTCGGCAGCGACGGTTACACCCAGTCTTTCGGCCAGATAGAGGTAGTTTTTGTCAAGGGTATTCTTAGCATTGTGGCGGCACCCCGTCATGCAGGCGCCGCAAAAGGTACATCCGCTTCTTTGTGGCCCTTCCCCGTCAAAATAGGGGTCGGGTACGGCAACTTCGGGCTCACCGAAAAAGACGGCTACTTTGGTGGGGGCAAAATCTTTCTTTTTGTTCAGTTTCCGGGCAATGGTTCTCAACGCCTCGTCGGCAGGGCCCAATTGCGGATTTTGTCCGGCACCCAGCATCTTCCATCCCGTTTCATAAAAGGGTTCCAATTCCTTTTCCCAGTCGGTAAGCCCTGCCCAACTGCCGGACGTAAAAAATTCTTTTTCCGGCTTCGGAAGTGTGTTGGCATATACCAGCGAGCCGCCGCCCACACCCACACCGCTGATGATGGAAACATGACGGTAAAAACTGAGCTTCAGTATCCCGAAACATTTGAATGCAGGCAGCCACATCCACTTTTTAAGATTCCAGTTTGTTTTGGCAAAATCTTCCGTATTGTAGCGCTTCCCCTTTTCGATAACCAAAACCGAATATCCCTTTTCGGCCAGTCGCAGTGCCGATACCGATCCCCCAAACCCGGAACCGATTATTACAAAATCGTATTGCTGTTCCATATCTGTCGTTTAAGGTTTTAAAAGTATAAAATTCCGGGAATAATAATGACAGCAAAATCAACCTGCCCTTTGATGATTCTTCGTCCGGAAGCTGTATTATTAAAATAAGTAGAATCAATCATTCTTAAAAGGTTTTATTGGCTCAATGTAAATGTCGGGGTCAGCAGGAAATTTCTGAAAAGAAAGCTTCGGACAGGCGTTAATATTTCGTATAACAAACAAAATGAATTATCATTGTGCAAAAAAACAACCATACGAAAGTATATTGTTGTTGAAAAAGTGTCTGTCAATTTATTTACAACCCTCAGAAACAATGCCATATTGATATTTTTCTATTTATAATGAATATAAATTAATGTTTTTTCGCTTTCATTTGGTTTTTTTTACTTAGTTTTTCTTATTATTGCAGTCAGATTGATTTTTATGATACCATTAATTTAAAATCTACCTTATGAGAAAATTTTATGTTTTATTGTTCCTTGCGTTTTATTCATTATCATTGATTGCGCAAACTTCGAGAACGGTTACGGGAACAGTTACGGACAAACAGTCGGGTTCTCCACTTGTGGGGGTCAATGTTGTGGTTGGTAACACCACGCGCGGTGTGGTTACCGACCTTGATGGACACTATTCCATTGAAGTTCAACCAAACGACTCCATTCTTGTTTTTTCTTTTGTCGGCTTTTTTAAAAAGAACGAAAACATTAGAAACAAAACGAAAGTTGACATTGTAATGGAAGAAGATATCCAGGGGCTGGATGAAATTGTTGTTGTAGGGTATGGCACCCAAAAAAGAAGTGATTTGACAGGAGCCATATCTACGGTAAACATGAAAGAGATGGATAAACTTTCCGTTGCAAATGTTGATCAGGCTCTTCAGGGGCAGGTTGCGGGTGTTGATATCACATCGAATACCGGTACCCCCGGCGATCCTGTTATGGTTCGTATCCGCGGGATAGGTACATTAAATAATTCAAATCCGCTATTTGTAGTTGACGGGATGATGGTAGATGACATTAACTTCCTGAATCCTGCCGATATTGAATCGATTGAAGTGCTGAAAGATGCCTCGGCTACGGCTATTTATGGTTCGCGGGGTTCCAATGGAGTAATTATTATTACCACTAAAAAAGGTGCTAAAGGAGGCCGGGTTCATTTTAATTATTATCATGGATGGCAAAATTTCTGGCGTTCTACCAATGTAATGGATTCCAAAACCTGGGGTGCTTTAAAAAATGAAGCCATGGTTGCCGCAGGTAATCCTGCTCCTATTCCCGATCCGTCGGCATTGCACAATACGGTGTGGTTTGATGAAATACGAGAGGTAAATGCTCCTATTCAGAATGCCGACCTTTCATTTTCGGGTGGCGGTGAAAAAGGCAGCTACTTTTTAAGTGCAGATTATTTTAAGCAGGATGGTATAGTAAAAAAATCAGGTTACAACCGTCTCTCTTTACGGGCTAATTCTTCATATAAAATGAAGCCCTGGTTGCAGGTTGGTGAAAATCTTACTTTAGTAAGTACCCAAAAGGAAAAGGAACCGTGGACCGACGAGTGGACGAGTATTATTATTACCTCCATTGCTGCCGACCCGGCTTCTCCGGTGAGAAACGAAGACGGAACTTTTGCACGGGGTATTTACAACGACACATGGAACCCTGCCGCTATCATTGAATATCAGAATTATCTGGATAAGGTTTACAGGACAATTGGAAATGTATATTTAAACCTTAATTTTACAGACTGGTTGTCGTTTAAAACCAATTATTCCATTGAATACTCGTTCGGGCGCACCAGTAATTTCGATCCTGTTTATTATGTAAGTCCGGTGCAGCAAAATTCCATTACCAATTTGAGTGTAAACAATAGCAGCCGTTTTATCTCGCAGTGGAGTAATACTTTAAACTTTAACAAAGTATTTGGCCACCATGCCGTTTCTGCTTTGCTGGGTGCCGAAACTTACAGCTATCGCTATCAATACAATGGAATTTCAGTTAACGGAATTCCATCGAACGATATTGATATAAGGTATATCGACAATGCTACCGGCAACAACAATGCTACGGTATGGGGCAGTGCAGTGGATGTTCGCCAGATATCATATTTAGCAAGGGTTAATTACAGTTTTAACGAAAAATATCTGTTAACGGCCAATCTCAGGGCTGATGCCTCTTCAAAATTTACCGAGAAAAATCGTTGGGGCTATTTCCCTTCGTTTTCTGCAGGCTGGAAGATTTCAGAAGAGAATTTTATGAAAAACATCGATGTCATCAGTAGTTTGAAACTGAGAGCCGGTTGGGGTCAGATAGGAAATCAGGGCAGTGTTCCCCCCTATCAGGATGTTACCACTGCAAGCCCGGGTGCCAATTACATATGGGGAGGACAGTTGGCTCCGGGATATAGTTTTCCGGGTGCAGGAAATCCTGAGATAAGGTGGGAAACCACTTCTACCGCTAATTTTGGTCTCGACTTCGGTTTGTGGGAAGGAAGATTGTCGGGAAGCGTTGAGTATTACAATAAAATTACCGACGGTATGCTGCTTCAGGTACCTATTCCGGGTGTTACGGGAATAGAGGAGCCACCCACACAAAATGCAGGCAAAATGAAAAATAACGGCTTTGAATTTTCAGCTTTGTATAAAAATATGGACCATGCTTTTAAATACTCTTTCGGAGCTGTTTTTACAACCATTCACAATGAAGTGGTTGATTTGGGTGCAGAAGATGCTTTTATTGACGGCGCTTTGTTTATGAACTCTTTTTATGTAACCCGGACTACCGTCGGAATGCCAATTGCACAGTTTTACGGATACAAAACCGACGGACTTTTTCAGAATCAGGCCGAAATTGATGCGCAAACGGCACAACAAAATGTTGCCCCGGGCGATGTAAGGTATGTTGATGAAGATAACGACGGTGAACTCGATTTCTTTTATTTAGGAAGCCCTCTGCCAAAATTCACCTATTCATTTAACACAAATCTGATGTATAAAGGATTTGATTTGGGAATATTTTTCCAGGGAGTTTATGGAAATAAAATATTTAACGGTACCGCATTTTACAAGCGCTCGTCAACCGCTACCTGGAACCTGGGTAAAGACATGATAAACCGCTGGACGGGCGAAGGAACTCAGGATGATGCCCGGTATCCGCGTATGAATGCCAATGATGTAAATAACTCGATGATGTCGGATCGTTATATTGAAGACGGCTCTTATCTGAGGATCAAAAACGTTCAGTTGGGTTATACTTTCAGCAACCGTTTAATAAAAAAGATGAAGATCGAAAAGCTGAGGATTTATATTAACTCACAAAACCTCTATACGTTTACCAAATATTCGGGACTTGACCCCGAAGTGGGTATCAATTATGGCGATCCGTTGGATATTGGTGTTGACCGCGGCAGATATCCGCAGGCACGCATGTACAGTATTGGTTTGAATCTTGTTTTTTAATAAGATATTAAAATTGTAAAAACTTGGAAATCATGAAAAATAATAAAAAGAATTTGATAGTAACCGGCATACTGTTTTTATTTGTAATGCTGTCTTTTAATTCGTGTAAAAAGGAGTTTTTGAATACCCCTCCTCCGAATATCACCGATAAAACGTTTTTTAGTGACGATAATGCTGCTTTAACCGCTCTTGCAGGTGTTTACGATCCTTTGGGATGGTACAACTTTTCGCAACTTACCGAATGGGCCATTGGCGATGCCGTTTCGGATGATGCCGAAAAGGGCGGCGGAGGCGACGGCGATTACGCTGAAATATATGCCTTGACAACTTTTACTGCCAATGCCGAAAATCCCTTAATTGCAAAGCGATGGAATGATTTTTATATAGGTGTCAATCGTGCCAACCGGTTGATTGAAGGAATTACTGATAACGATAATATTACACCGTCAGTGCAAAAACGCATTCTTGCCGAAGCAAAATTCCTTCGTGCCTTTTATTATTTCGAGCTTGTAAAAACATGGGGAGGAGTACCCATTGTAGATCACATTTTAAGTCCTTCCGAATATACTCCCGCGCGCAATACCATTGAAGAGTGCTGGGCGTTTATCGAAAACGATTTAAAAGCTGCTAAAGACGGGTTGCCCCGAAAGAGCGAGTTAGACGCTACGGAATTGGGGCGTGCTACCTGGGGAGCAGCCGCAGCATTTCTTACCAAGGCATATATTTTTCAGGAAAAATGGCAGGATGCTTATGACCTGGCTACCGAAATAGTAAATTCAGGCGAGTATGACCTTGAAGCAAATTACGGCGACGAGTTTACCATTGCTACCGATAATGGTATAGAAGCGGTATTTGAAATCCAATTTAAAGATTTGCACATGCCGGGTTGGCTCGACGAGAATGAAGGATGTCATCTGGAAGTGATGATGCGCAGCCGCGACGACAGAAATGGTGGTTGGGGATTTGACCAGCCTACCCAAAGTTTGTATGATGAGTTTGAAGAGGGCGATCCCCGCCGGTCTTACACCATTATCAGCCACCTCGACACCTTATGGAAAGGCACTCCGGACGAAGAGGTGTTTTACACCCTCAAAGACCCTGTTCATAATCCCGACAGCTATACGGGGTATTACAATCGTAAAAGAGCTTTGCCCGCAAGCCAGCGCGGCAACGGAGAAGATCAGGCGGGCATGAATTTGCGTGTTGTACGTTTTGCCGAGGTTTTATTGTGGCAGGCTGAAGCTGCCGCTCACCTTGGTCTTGACTGGGAAACCCCGATCAACAGGGTGCGCGCCCGTGTAGGCCTGGGAGCATCGCCGTATTCCGATCCCATCGAAGCCGTCTATCACGAACGACGTGTTGAACTTGGCATGGAAGGCCACCGCTACTGGGATTTGGTTCGTACAGGTCGCGGTAATCTGATGGATGGTTATACCGATAACAAACGTTATTTGCTAATTCCGCAAATTGAAATAAATCTGAACCCTAACCTGGAACAGAATCCGTATTAGTCAGTTTATAATTGTTAAAAAAAATAATCATGAAAAAAATATTATTTATTGCAGCAGGAGTTTTGCTAATGATAGCGTATTCATGTAATCCGCAAGAAGACAGCATAGGAGAAATAGGCCCTGCACCATCAAATGGTAAAATCTCCATAGATGCTTCCGACCCTTACAGTCCTGTTTTTACGGCAACTGCCGATAATGGATTTATCTTTCAATGGGATTTGGGAAATAATCAGCATGTAATGGGACAAAAGGTGTCGGCATACTATCCTTTTTCGGGAGTGTACAATATTGTTTGCGTCATTAGCGGCGCAGGTGCTCAGAGCATTACGGTTTCCACAACCTATAAGGTTGATAAAACGGATCCCAATATCTCATCAAAACCGGGCTGGAAAGAGCTTACAGGCGGAGGTGACGGAAAAACCTGGGTATATAATACCGTAATAACGGGTGACGACCATTATCCCGATTATTGTTTTCAAACTTATAACGATACAACATACGATTATGGTGACGGATCAAGATGCTGGGACCCGAAAAACAGTTGGGGACAATGTGTGGGCATTACTCCCGATGTTAATGGTGAAATGGTTTTCGACCTGGTAAACGGAATCAACTACACCTATCATCATGTAGCCGGCGATGAAGGAGTTAAAGGAACCTTTATCCTTGACTGGGAAAACAGAACGCTAACCGTTGTTAACCCGTATATTTTGGATTATAACATCGAATGTACCGTACCTGAGGTTACCGTAACCGGTGTTTATAACATTATGCGTTTAACCGATGATGAGATGATATTGTGGCAAAATCAAACGAATGGCACAGGTTGGGCATGGAGTTTTAAACGCAAAGGGTCTTAATTATTAATCCCTTAAAACATTCATTTAAATTGTTATTTTTTTGAATAAAATTTGCTTTAATATCAGGTAAACCGTTTGCGGTTTACCTGATATTTAACCTGAAAAAATTGAGCCGGTATTTTTTCCGTTGTTCTGTATTCTTTTAGAAACAGATTATGAAATTAAACGAAAGTAAAAAAAACAGAAAAAGTTTATATATTTGTTATTGATTCATAATAATAGTACTATGAGGTTGTATTTCA
>JALVZH010000275.1 GCA_027022105.1 Bacteroidales bacterium
AAACATATAAGGTCGGATTCGGAGAAAGGCAGGTTTTGGTAAGGAACACCGAACACCGAATATCGAACACCGAATATTGATTTCAGATTTATTGAAGAATGGGGAATTATTAGAATTAAGAATGAATAGAAAATTTGCAATCAGCCAAAGGCAGACACGCGTTTGGATGTATTATGTTTTATGTAATATGTTTGATGTCAGATATAAGATGTAAGATCAACCAGAAGCAGACAAGTATTCAATCAGCCAAAGCGGACAAGTATTCAATGAGCAAGTGTGGGGAGGGATAACATACATACTCTTTACCCGGCAATTCAGAGGGTGCTGACAGGTATGCCAAAGGGCAGTTGCGCCCGATGAATCCCCGAAATGTTATCCGTACCGTATGTTGAATTGGAAAAGAAGCATGAGGGGAGATTCTTCGGCATTCTATCCCACATGGCCGGCCTGATGATGCCTCTGAATTATGAGGGGTTAGTGGTATGAGGACTCGCCCTGAAAGGGCAGAATATTTGTAGCACCGTACGCAGCTCTGTGGAGTGCGGTGCGGAAATGAATTGGATTCAGGTTTTGTGTTAATATTATTGCAGAATTTTTCTCAACCTGACGGAGTCCATCCCGCAAACCGGCGTTCAATCCGTCAGGTTTTCATTGAAATTGCGCCAGGGATAGAAGCGGTAGCTTGTGAAGCTTACAGTCTTGCAACTACAATTATGAAAACAGAATTTTACCGGATTTTGAAAAAATGTTATAAAAAACAGTATGTCAATATTATAAGATAGTAATCGGAATAAATTGAAAAAATATTTTAAAAATCGTTTGGATTTAAAAATAATATTGTCATAAATTTGCAGACTGAAATTATGAGAAAAATGAACAACATAAACAACTATTGGTGGTGGCGTTATCCTGACGAAGGAGTGGCG
The DNA here is from genome assembly GCA_027022105.1 of Bacteroidales bacterium. GTDB lineage: Bacteria > Bacteroidota > Bacteroidia > Bacteroidales > F082 > Sulfidibacterium. The sequence continues at coordinate 927 of JALVZH010000275.1, forward strand.
TAAACCGGTAGTGTCTGTTTAAAAATATTAAGGCGTGTCGTTTACGGCACGCCTTTTTTTGTTTCGGAACCCAAACAATTTTAACATAACATTAAAAAAAATTAAAAGATGAAAACAAAGAAGATTTTTTTAAGCGAAAAAGAGATGCCGACACAATGGTATAACATTCAGGCCGATATGCCCGGAGAGATGTTGCCACCGTTGCACCCGGCCACAAAACAACCTTTGGGCCCGGATGATTTGGCACCGCTGTTCCCCATGGAACTGATTAAACAGGAAGTATCGAAGGAGCGATACATAGATATACCCGAAGAGGTTCAGGATATATACAAAATATGGAGACCCAGCCCGCTGGTGAGGGCCTATAATTTTGAAAAACTACTTGATGCACCGGTAAAAATATATTATAAAAACGAGAGTGTAAGTCCGGCCGGATCGCACAAGCCCAATACAGCTGTACCGCAGGCCTATTACAATTACAAAGAGGGTGTTAAAAAACTGACCACCGAAACAGGTGCCGGCCAGTGGGGAAGTGCCCTCAGCTTTGCCGCCGAATATTTCGGAATAGAGCTTCAGGTATTTATGGTAAAAGTCAGCTTTTTGCAAAAACCTTACCGGCAGTTTATGATGAATACCTGGGGTGCAAAAGTGGTTCCTTCGCCCAGTACCCTTACCGAATCGGGACGCAAGATTCTTGATGAAGACCCCGATTCACCGGGAAGCCTCGGCATAGCCATTTCGGAAGCGGTGGAAATGGCCGCCAAAGATGAAAACACAAAATATTCGCTGGGAAGCGTACTAAATCATGTGTTGATGCACCAGACCATTATTGGCGAAGAGGCGTTGCGGCAGTTCGAAAAGACGGATGACTATCCTGATATTGTTATCGGATGTTTTGGCGGCGGTTCAAACTTTGCCGGTATTTCGTTCCCGTTTTTGAGAAAGAAAATTACCGAAAACAAAAATACTCGTGTTATTGCTGTGGAACCGGAGTCGTGCCCCAAACTTACCCGGGGAAAATTCCAGTATGATTTTGGCGATACCGTGGGGTTGACCCCTTTGCTGGCAATGTACACACTGGGACACCAGTTTGTTCCACCGAAAATTCATGCGGGCGGTTTGAGGTATCATGGTGCCGGGCCAATTATCAGTGAACTTTTAAAAGATAAATTGATAGAAGCCAGCGCCGTACATCAACTTGAAAGTTTTGACGCCGGCGTGAAATTTGCCCGTAGCGAGGGAATTATTCCTGCTCCCGAAACAACTCATGCCATTGCACAGGTGGTGCGCGAAGCCAAAAAAGCAAAGGAAGAGGGTGTTCAAAAAACCATTGTGTTCAACTTTTCGGGACACGGACTGGTTGACCTTGCCGCTTACGATCAATACCTTTCGGGAAAACTGCATGATTACAGCATTTCGCAGGAAGAGATTGAGAAAAGCATTAACTCTTCCAAGGTTTTGTAACTAATCGGGAACTTTGTAATTTTTTCATAAGCAAAAAAGCAGCTTTTAATGAAAGCTGCCTTTTTTGTTTATTTCTTAGGGATTGGATATCTTCTGAAAATATGGGATATGGCTTTGGGTAGTCTTGTGTCCCTTTTGTCGTAATTATCATCCACTTCTCCCTGTCCGATACCCTGCCAAATCAGTTTCTTTGTAGCAGAATCGAAGATATCAATAATCAGGGTTCCCTCTTTATAATCAACTTTATGAACGGTAGTCTGACTATATCCCGGCCCCCAGCCGTAACCATAGGCCCAACCCGGTGAGTAGTAACCCCAACCACCGCCATAATAACCATAATGGTTGGTGTATGCCTGGTAGCTGGTCTTGTTTTCAATAATAACAAAAACCGAAACAACCAGGTCTCCTCCTTTTTCTTTATAGGTATATCCTCTGCGCTCCATCTGCTCTTTTATCGATTCAAGGATGGTCTTCTTATCCCATTCGTTAACAATCTCATCGTTGTGTTTGTCCCACGGATAAAAGCTAAAGGTTTTGTAGGTCGAAAAATCAACACTTTTATCCCAGTTGTTGGTTACTTTTACGGTACTACACGATGCAAAAAACAACAGAATGGCTGACAGATATAATAACTTTTTCATACGATTATGTTTTATTTTGTTGCCAAAGATACAAAAAAATAAGGAGATGATTTGTTCTCAACCATGCAAAACCGCTGTTAGCACATCAAGCGATTTAATGTTTCCCATTCCCGGCAGGTGCATCTGATAATAGGAAATAAGGATGTCGAGCAATTTTCTTCTGCGGACTGTTCTTATGGGTAATTTTTTTACATCTTCAATGCTTTGAGTTAAAAACGCCGTGAAATCTTCCAGTTCGTGATGTGATATGTAATAATTGTGCATTGGCTGGACATTTACAAAAATCCCCTCTTCCAGATCAAAAAAACCGGAATGAAGGGGTGCGGAGTTTATTTTAGGATAAAACCCAAGGTATTTTGTAAGCTGCAAAAGAAAAAAGATGTGAAAATTAAGGTACTCTTCCCGTTCCAGATCGAACCAGTGCAAACTGTTGTAAATAAATGAGAAAAGAGCTTTGTTTGCCCCCTCCTCGCGTACACTTTTGTACAATATCTCATTTAAAAAAAGCAGCATGGTTTGTTTATGGATATCGAAAGGAATATGTTTGTATGCATAGGCCGAACGGATTTCCTTTATGGTATTAATTTGTCTGTTTTCTTTGTGATAAACAACCAAATCGAGTAACGACAAAGGTTGAAAATAGGCTGTTTTCTGTTTCGACCCGGCAGAACGCGCCCCTTTAACCATGTAGGATTGCAAACCCAATGATTCGGTAAAGATTTTCACTATCAAAGAGGTATCGGAATAGTTTACCGATTGGAATACAATGCCTCTGGTCTTTATTATCATATTAGTTCGATACTAATCAGGCGCTACCGTTTGATAAACCGGCTCGTATATTTTTTGGAAGAACCGTTATCGGTTATAACCAAAATATAGTTCCCCGGTGGCAGGCCGGAAACGTCGGTTTTTACAAAAGAAGCATCTTTCACCGTCTCTTTTCCGGTTAGTTGTCCCATAGTGTTGTAAATGGACAAATTACCGCTTACCGGTTCGGTTAAATTAATCCTGAGTTCGCCGGTAACGGGATTGGGAAATATATTCACCTCTCTGTTTTTAATGTTTTCAACACCCGTAAGCGTTCCCAAAAGGAACGATGCATCATTTACCGTATCACCACTGTAATCTATGGAAACCAAAGTGAAACCGGGATCAACCTCATCGGAGTACCAGTCGTAAACAACAGATGTGTCAACCTCTTCATTGATAAAAGTCCATGTACCGAGAAAGAGAACCCAGGCGCTGTCGCTTGTGTATCTTACGGTTTTGCTGCGCAGGACATTGAAAGTGCCCCGGGGAATGGTAACCGAGCCCCAGGCATCCACATCCACCGACTTGGTTTCCGAATGCTTTATCTTCAACGAATCGAAAGTGGGTATAGGACTGACCGTAACATATTGATAATAAAAATTTTCGTCGCGATGATCACCGTATTGCATGGGGAAGTCGATTAATATCTCTTGCGGAACTACTTCTACAACCACACTGTCTTCAAATTCGGAAGAGTAACCTGCATAACCCAGATTAACTAAACCGTCATCATTTAAATTATTATAAACATAAAGTGTGTCGGCATCCGAAAGACTTTGATATACGTAGTTGGCATCGGGAAAATCACCGGCAAAGGGAGTTTGTGAAGACGACAACGTATAAACGGTGTCGTACGTGTGTTCATTCAGGGCAGAAAAGTCCCATACCCTGTTTTCTCCGGCATCTCCGGGAATGATGGTAGTATCGGGCATGGTGTCGTTGGCCGTAACAATGGTGACTCCTGTTGGAGCTATGTTGCTGCTGGTAATGGTGATTTGTGCCATTCCGCTGATTGTTAAAGCAATAATGGTAAGGGTAAAAAGAATTTTCTTCATGATTAATACAGTTTTTATTTTTATGACAAAGATAATACTTAAAACGATTTTTTCCAACGGTTTGGTATTTTGGTTTGAGGTGGCTCCGGAAACATAGATTTTTAACTTTAAACAAGTTTATTTAGTTCTTTTGGCGCCACAAAACATATGCATTGTTATCTGTTGTTTTTCTTTCCTCAATCCACAAATGTCTCTTTTATCACTGCTTTTAGTTCTTTTATTTCGGGTTTTGATAATCTGCCTGAAATTTTAATAATATGCTGCTTGTCAATAGTCCGAATTTGGTCAACTACAATCCGGTCAATTTTATTATATTGTTTTAATTCCATTCTTCCAAATCTTCGTTTTCAAAAACATCATCGAATAACAATTGGTCGTCACCGTTTTCATTCATTTCTTTGAATGCAGCCTCCCAGCCTTTTCTTGGGGTCGAAACAGGTTTTAAGATAAGATATCCTTTTTCCAAAATAAGTTCAACCTTGTCCTTAATATTATATTTTTCAATAAGGGTTTTTGGAAGCCTGAATCCTTTTGAATTCCCTATTTTTATTACTGACAATTCCATTAGTCTGATTTTTAAAAGTGTAATTATAAAGTTAATACTTTTATTTTAAAGTCCTAATTATTTTTCAATATTATATTTTAGTGTTAATCGGTTATTCCCATCCGTTTCATCAGGAAGGTGGCGTTTAGATTTTGTGAAATACCGTCTTTCAACAGGTAGTCAAAATAAAGTTTGTTGTTTTTTATTTCCACTTCAAACCGTTTGTTAACAACGTTATCAGGGAAGATTTCGGCTAATTCGGCCAGTGCAAGATCGTGGGTAGCCACCATTCCCGAAGCACCCAGGCGTATAAATTTTTTCAAAAGGGCTTTTGAACCTTTTTGTTTGTCTTCCGAGTTGGTACCCCGCAGTATCTCATCCAGAATAATGAAAACCTTTTCACCCTTTTCCAGCTTTTTAATAATCATTTCCAGTCGTTTGAGTTCGGCAAAAAAGTAAGATTCCCCGTCCTGCAGCGAATCGGATGTTTTTATGGCTGTGTATAATTCAACGGGGGAGAACACAAATTCTTCAGCCAGTACCGGTGCGCCGGCCAGTGCCAAAACCATATTGATGCCCACTGTTCGCAAATAGGTGCTTTTGCCCGCCATATTGGCTCCGGTAACTATGTAAAACTGTTTCCAACCTGTAAACTCCACAGGATTTCCAACGCATTTTTCCCTGTCGATAAACGGATGTTTCAGGTTTTTTCCCCGAAAGGTAAACTCTTGTTCCGTTAACCGGGGAAATACGGCATCCCTGTTTTGAAAAGCAAATCCTGCCAACGAACACAGCGCATCGGTAAAAGCAAGTGCATTAAACCATAAAGGCAACTTCTCAGAGTAAGATTTTTCCCAACGTTCCGCCCTGACGGCCTGCCTGATATCCCATAAAAAAAATATGTTGAGCAAAATTCCCACCAGCATATTCAACCTGTAATCGAATGCTTTGGCTATTCTGCCCAGTTGTCTGAAAGCAACCGAAGCACCCGCCAGTTCTTTTTTTGCGGAAACAAGCAGCGACGATGAGAATATTGCCTCTTCGATTTTGGTAATCAGAAGTGACCGGTTCAACAGAAAATCATTTTTGCGACTCAACTGTGAATGAATTTTGTTCAGCTTTTTTAATCTTGGGGTAATAATAAAAAACGGGAGTAACAGGAATAGCAGGAATGTCCCGAACGGCACCATGCCAAATGCAATTAACACTATGACGGCAAATCCGATAAAAGGATTAACCAAGAGCATGATACGATAAAAGGGTTTGTCAAATGAAAATATTTTTTCCCGTTTTTCCATTTCCATCCTTATATCCTGTTCTTTGTTCAAAACTCTTCCTGTAGCTTCAAAATCCTGCCTCCAGATTACCTGTTCTTTTAATTCGGAAACTGCCTCCTGCCTTGCACGGATAGCGGAAATTTGGGTGTCGGGAAATAACAGGAGCTTTGCCAGATTTTCTTTTCCCTGTGCCGTGGCGGTTCTGTCGCACAGTTGAAACAGCGACCGGTCGCCCGTAATATCCAAATCGCCGGCATAAGGATGATGATCGGGGGTATAGCTGTCTCCTCTGTCCCGGCCGGTTACATCCCGTTGGTACAACCTTATTTCACGCTCATTGATGTTGAGCAGGGTTTCCGTAAACACCCTTTTTTTCTCCAGCCGTAAATGCATGATTATCAGAACGATAAAAATAATTCCCCCGGAAACGGTAACTGCCGAAACGAGGAACAGGTTTGTGGTGGATGTGAGGTAAATACCAAGGACGGTGATGAGAAATACCGTAATTCTCCAGTGGGAGATACGGTTCATCTTTTGTTTCAGT
>JALVZH010000276.1 GCA_027022105.1 Bacteroidales bacterium
AAAGGTCTGGTGCTTTTCCATTCGCATGCCGCTGCCGACGATGCGGAGGCAAAAAACAACCGGAACCGCACCATTGAGGTGGTAAAGAGCGAAAAGCAGCATTTTATCAGCAGTTTTATCCCGCTGCTTTTTGCAGAGCAAAATGTGGAAAAATTCGGCAACGAAATAGCAAAATTGCGGCAGCAATCGCTAAATACAAGCGGTGAAGGCATTATTACCGCCCTTGCCGGTATGCGTGACCGTGAAGAAAACGGCCCTTTGCTCCGGCAACTTTCCGCTCCCGTTTTCTTTGTTGTTGGCAAGCAGGATTCCAGAATACCCGTTGAAAAAATCGCCCCTTACCTTACCCTGCCCAAACATTCCGAAAATTTGATTCTCGATGGCGTGGGACACATGGGATTTATTGAAGCACCCGGTATCATATTTCCCGTTTTAACCGGTTTTTATCAACGTTGTTATAATAGCGGTAATTAAAAAAGTTGATATGGTAACGAATATAAAATATTGATAACAAAATGTCAAAGCATAAAAACAAGAGAAAAGCACCTGCCCGAAGCAAAGAACCGGTTGCAAAAAACAATACGCTGAAAAATGCACTCGGTGCCGTTTCTATTGACAACTGGTTCAGAATCATTATCCTTGCACTTACTTTCTTTTTTTATTACAACACGGCCTTTAACTATTATTCGCTCGACGACCACTATATAGACACCTCAAACGAGGCCATAGCCAAAGGAATTTCGGGAATTCCCGAAATATTTACCTCGCTGTATGCAGAGGAGAGCGGCATGGCGTACGGTTACAGGGCACTGGTAAGGACCAGCTATGCTTTGGAATATCAATTTACACTCAATTCGCCCTACCGGCCCTACATAAGCCATATCATCAATGTGATTTTATACATGCTGGGACTTCTGTTGATGTATAATGTGCTGAGGCGGTTGTTCCGGAATTATACACCTTGGTTTTCTTTTCTTGCAACAGTTCTTTTCCTTGCGCATCCGCTTCATACCGAGGTGGTTGCCAGCCTTAAAAACAGGGACATCATTTTGGTTTTTATCTTCTCGTTTCTATCCATACAGCAGTTTTTAAAATGGGCAGATTATAATAAGAACAGGCATCTTTATCTCGGATTACTCTGTTTTGCGCTGGCACTTATTTCCAAAGAAACGGCCATTGCGCAGTTGGCGGTTTTCCCGCTGGTGCTCTACTTTTATTCCGGTATGCCGCTCAAAAAGTTAGGACAGTTTACGCTCATTGCTTTTGTTGTGGCCATTGTGGCGGCAGTAGGTCCGTTCCTCTTTTTACCCGAATTCAGCCGCCATATGCGCATGTTGGAGAACCCCCTGGTTAACGAACCCAACTGGTTTATTCACCTTTCCACGGCCTTTTACATTTTGGGCTGGTATCTGATTCTTCTGCTGAAACCCTATCCCATGTCGTTTTATTACGGTTACGATACCATTCCGGTGGTTGGCTGGAACAATATTTGGGTTTGGATTTCGCTGCTTCTTTATCTTTTCTTTGTGTTTGTTGCTTTGAAAGGTCTGAAAAAGAAAACCCTTATATCATTTGTCATTCTCTATTTTATCATCACCATTTCGCCTTATGCCAACATTGTAAAACCGGTTCCGGGAATTGTAGCCGACCGTTTCATGTTTTTCCCGTCGCTTTCGTTTTCCATGGCATTAGTGCTGTTGCTTTTTTATCTTTTTAAAATTGACCTGCAAAATACTCAGGCAAAGATTCCCGTTAAAAAGTTGCTGTTTGTCAACCTGCTGGTGGTTTTAATATTAATCCCCTACGGGAAAATAGACATATACCGGAACCATATATGGCGCACCAAATATTCGTTGTATCGCGAAGATATCAACCATTTGCAGAATTCGGTAAAAGCCAATGACCTGTTTGCCACCGAGTGTGTTTCGGTTGTCAACCGGGAGCTGGCAAAACCTGTAAATCCGTATAAATTTGTAAGAAGTTTGCTCGACACGGCAGTTGTTCATTACCGTATGGCCGTTAAAATACTTCCCGATCATTACTCTTCGTGGAACAACATGGGTGCAATTTATTCAAAAATTCACGGTAATCAGGCTTTGATACGGTACCGGAGTTATGCCAAACGGCACGAAATGGACAAAGCCAAAAAAGAGCTGGAAAATTCCAAACGGTATTTTGATACGGCAAGAATGTATTTTAGCAAAGCCATCTCCATAAAACCCGATTTTGCAAGTGCTTATTACAATATGGGCTATTCGTGGGAGTTGCAGAGCGTGTATGATTCGGCCATCAGGTATTATAAAATTGTTCTTGGTTTCGATACCACCAATACGCAGGTGCGATCGAGACTGGCCAATGCTTATTTCAGGAACAACCGGCTCGACAGCGCTTTTTATCAAAATGCGATTATCAAAAAAATTGATCCCGAAAGCGATTATCCCTACATAAATCTTGGCAATTATTACTATATACTTGGCGATACGGCCAGGGCCATCAGGGAATATGAAATGGCAGTGAAAAAGAATACCGACAAACCGGTTGAAAAACTGCTTATCGAATATTACAGAAAAAAAGGTGATGAAAAACTGGCAAAATACTATGAGAACGAATTGTATGACAAAGAAAAACGATTAAAATCAAACAGAAATGCAAAGCAGGATTGGGGCCGTTAGTTATTATGTACCCGAACGGGTTATCACAAATAGTGATCTGGCAGCGGAGTTTCCCGATATGAAAATCAGGGAGATGACCCGTTTGACCGGAGTGGAATCGCGGCATGTTACAGCAGAAGATGAGACTTCGGTGGATATGGGTGTGCAGGCAGCCGAAAGACTGTTTGCCGAACACAATATATCGCGTGAAATTATTGACTATGTGATTTTTTGTTCCGCCGGTGGCGATTATATTACTCCCGCATCAGCCTGTTTGGTTCAGGACAGGTTAAAGTTGTCGCAACAGTGCGGAGCGGTGGATATCAATCAGGGTTGTACGGGTTACCTTTACGGGTTGTCGTTTGCCGAAGGGCTTATTGCATCGGGAAATGCCGAAAATATTTTGTTGATTAATTCGGAAGCCATTACCAAAATGATTCACCCGCAGGACAAAGCCAACCGCGCCATCTTTGGCGATGCCGGTGCCGCCACCTGGATTCATAAAGGCGACGGAAACCTCAAAAGCAGGTTTGTTTTCGGTACCGACGGCAGCCGTTACGATCAAATCATCATCAAACACGGACGCGAGCGCTTTCCCCTGCCCGAATTTGAAGAAGAGGATTTTGTTGACGACAGGGGAAACATCAGAAACCACAAAAATTTTTATATGAACGGCGCGGAAGTGTTCAACTTTTCGGTTCAAAAGGCACCGGAACTGGTCAATGCTCTTTTAGAACAGCACCATCTCTCACCGGAACAAATAGACCACTATATTTTTCATCAGGCCAATGCCATTATTGTGGAAACCATAGGTAAAAAGCTGAAAATTCCCCGTGAAAAGCTGGTTCTGGAAATTAATGATACGGGCAATACCGTTTCGGCCACCATTCCCATAGCGCTCAAAAAATCAATTGATAAAGGCAGGGTAAAAAGAGGCGACAAACTTCTGCTTGCGGGATTTGGCGTGGGTTTTTCATGGGCAGGAACGGTGATTGAGTTTTGATTAACACAATGAACTTGTTTAAAGTTAGCATGATGATAATGAATATAAAATATTGGAAACCAGAAAATGAATTCCATTATTCCCCTCCTTGGAGAGCCTGTCCCGACTTTACGTCGGGAGGTGCAGGGGTGGGTTTATTAAAAAAGATATTCACTTTTCTGGTTTCCAATATTTTATATTAAAACTGTTTTATTAGACTTTAAACAAGTTCAATAGAAACATCAATGTAAAAACCGTTTTTTAATTTGGTTTTCATAAATCCATACAATAAACGTTGTAAGGCCGACCATTCCGGCAAACACCACCAGCAGCCACATGAGGTCGCCTTTCTTTTGCCAGGCGGAAAAATTGCCTGACAGTATCATAAATACCACATAAAAAGCGGTTACGTTTCTGCCTCCCCATTCCAGATAACGGGTAATTATATTGTCAACCCGTTTTACAATGGCATGGGCACTGAGCAACCACCAGAACAGAAAGTTGACACAAAACAGGAAAAACAGCAATCCGTGGTGCGCAAAATATTGCGGCCTGATGGTAACGTTAAATCCGAAAGGCAAACTCGCCAGCAGCAGCAGGCCCGACAAAACCACCAGCACCACTTTTACTTTATGGTTGTGTTTGAACGATTCGGCTACAAAAAAATGTTTTATCTGATAAAAAACAAAGCCTGCCAGTACATAAGCAAACCAGGGAATAAACGGAAAATAGGCTCCCGGATATTTTCCGTAAAAGCAGGGCAGGAGATAGGAATCGGGATAATATTTTTCTACGGGTGGAATAATGTATTGTAAAAACAGAAATACGAGAATAAGTCCCACATACAGCAAAACATGACCGTCAAACACCCTGATAACCAGCGCCATGGCAATAACACTCAATCCTGCCAGAATCAATATATCAACACCGAAGATATATTTTAAGGGATCATCGTTAAGGGTTCCGGCTAAAATGTCGTACAGTCGTGGTGCATTTCTTCCTGCATTAACTGCAAAACCGAGCAACATCAATTTAATCCCTCTGACAATCATTTTTAAAAAAGGTTTGCCCGTATCGGCAATGTAATATCCCATGATTGCAAGAAAAACCGGTGCTGCCGGAGCGCCGCCGAAAAACATGGATATTTTTCCGACAATACTGTTCAAAACAGTGTCGGTAGCAAAAAATTCGGTCAGAACCACCTGTACCATTGCCATCAGGGCAACCCCTTTCAGGAAATCGGCAGTACGGCTTCTGTGTTGTGTCATCTGTTTCTGTTTTTTTGATTCTTCTTCCCCGAAAAACTGCAGGAAAAAGGTTTTCAAAGATAAAAGAAATCCGTTAAATGAACGAAACAGAGCAGTTGTTATCTTTTTATTATAAAGTTAACAAGGTAACAATGAGTATAAAATATTGGAAACCAGAAAATGAATTCCACTATTCCCCTCCTTGGAGGGGTGTAGGGGTGGGTTTATTAAAAAATACATTCACTTTTCTGGTTTCCAATATTTTATAATTCATCTAATTATTTAGACTTTAAGCAATTTCTATCTCAAAATCATCCCAGTCGGGCCCCACATTAAATTTTTTACGAAAACGGTCCAATTGAAAATAAGATAAGGCAGCCGAAGCGGCACATTCCCTGTTCTCTTCACATATCTCAACAATGTTGCCTTTAAAATCAATTAGTTGCGAATGGCCGCTGTACCTGTTTCCAGGGCCGTCTTTGCCCACGCGATTTACTCCCAATACGTAAGCCAGGTTTTCAATGGCGCGTGCTTTGAGCAAAGTATCCCAAGGATAAGCCCTTACCGCCGGCCAGTTGGCCACATAAACAGCCAGATCGTATTCGTATTTCCCGTTTTCATACCTGTTTTTACTCCAAACCGGAAACCGCAGGTCGTAGCATACCATCGGTTTTATTTTCCACCCTTTGAGTTCCGTAATCAGTTGGTCGTTTCCAGCTTTAATGCGCTCATGCTCACCACCCATTGAAAAAACGTGTCTTTTGTCGTACCGTTTGTAATTTCCGCCGGGATACATAAATATCAACGAATTGTAATAAAATTTCCCGTCGGACAAAAGCAGGCTGCCTGTAACGGCGGCATTGTATTTTTGTGCCTGACCGGTTAGCCAGGCAAGGGTTTCTCCGTTTAACTCTTCGGCAAAATCGACGGGATTAACAGGGAATCCGGTGGTAAAGGTTTCTGGCAAAACTATCAGGTCTTCTCCCGAAAAGTTCCGCTCTATCTTTTTTGAAAATTCCTCACGGTTTTTTTGGGGATTTTCCCATACCAAATCCGATTGTAAAAAGAGTATCTTTAAATCCTGCATAATATTTCCGCTGCTTTTTTCAGTGTTTTTTCCTGCTTGGCAAAACAAAAACGCAATACTTTATGGTCGTCTTTATTGTGATAAAACGGCGATACGGGAACCGAAGCGATTTTGTATTCCTTAATCAGCCTTACGGCAAAATCCATTTCAGCTTCATCAGAGATGTCGGAGTATTCCAAAAGCTGGAAGTAAGTACCGTAACTCGGTATCAGTTTAAACCGTGAAGATTGAAGGCGTTGGGCAAAAAAATCGCGCTTTTGCTGATAAAACCGGGGCAAACCTTTGTAATGTTCTTCGTTTCCGATATAATCGGCAAGGGCATGTTGAATGGGGGTGTTTGCCGCAAAAACCACAAACTGATGCACCTTTCTGAATTCGGACATCAATCTTTCGGGGGCCAGCACAAAACCTGTTTTCCAGCCAGTGGCATGAAATGTTTTTCCGAAAGAACCGGTTATCAGCGTGCGTTTTACCAATTCCGGAAAACGGCAGGCACTTTCGTGCTGCAGACTGTCATAAATTAAATGTTCGTAAACTTCATCGCTCAAAACAATAATATCGGTGTCTTTTGTCAACTTTTCCAACTGCTGCATATCCTCTTTGGTCCATACATTGCCCGTGGGATTTTGGGGCGTGTTGATAATGATCATTCTGGTGCGGTTGGTAATCATTCTGGGTATTTCTTCCCAATTGGGCGAAAAATCGGGAAATTGCAGCTTCGAGTACTTAACAATGCCTCCGTTTACGGTAACGGCAGGCGCATAACTGTCGTAAGCCGGCTCGAAAATAATTACCTCATCGCCCTCTCTCACAAATGCCGAAATGGCTGTGTACAAAGCCTGTGTGGCACCGGCAGTTACGGTAATCTCGGTGTCGGGATCATATTTTACACCATGATTCTTTTTGAACATTTTGGAAATTGCACCCCTTAACTTCGGAATGCCGGGCATAGGCGCATATTGGTTATAACCTCTTTTCATGTAATAATGAACCTTCTCTGTCAGTTCTTCCGAAATGGGAAAGTCGGGAAAACCCTGCGACAGGTTAATGGCTTTGTATTCATTTGCCAAACCCGACATCACAGCAAATATGGATGTTCCCGAACCGGGCAGTTTGCTGCGTATGGTTCCTTCTAACGATTCCATTCATTCTTCTTTTGGTGACAAAAATATGGTTTTCTTTCCTGTTATCTTATTTTGACAATAATGTACCAATGAAAGTTGGCTAAATTGTTTAACGGAAAAATTAACTCAAAGTTTCAG
>JALVZH010000277.1:0-343 GCA_027022105.1 Bacteroidales bacterium
ATTTTCCTCTTTGGCAAAAAAGGAGGTGAGCGATTTATATGAATTTTCGAAATAGTTTTTCACAAAGTTCCCAAACTGGCTTTTCCGGTACTCCTCTTTGGAGATTCTCGGATGGTATTTGTGCGATTTTCCTTTTGTCCGGTGACCCACAAAGCCTTTTTTTTCCAGAATGCGTACAATGGTTGATACGGTATTGTACGCAGGTCGCGGCAGAGGAAATTCGGAAAGTATCTCCCGCACGTAAGCCGATTTTAATTCCCATAAAATGTGCATTATCTGCTCCTCTGCTTTTGTTAACGATTTTGCTTTGTCTTTCATCTCAAATACTTTTATTTATAACTAA
>JALVZH010000277.1:353-2136 GCA_027022105.1 Bacteroidales bacterium
TAAAAAATTAGTTAATTATTGCAAAGAAAATAAATTATTTAATACAAACTAAAAATTTAGTTGAAAAAAATTATTTTTTAAAGACCGGAAGAGGGCAAACCTGTCGGGTTGAAGGTGGATTACGGGCAGAAAACCCGGTAGGTAGGGTTGCAGGAGATTGCCGGCATACAAAACCATACCTGAGATTCGCGTCAGGTTGTCATCATTTTTTAAAAATTATCTTCTCAGGTGGTAACGAATCAATATCACTTTTAGCCAAATCATCTAAATAATTAATAGCCTCATCAGTAGTTATATAATTTAAATTGACGAAAAAATAGCATCGTCGGACATAAAATGGATCAAATTGGTTCGTATCGGAACGTATTTCCGTAAATGGTATTTTATAGAGCAAGAATGTATTTTTTAGATTCTTTAATTCTACAGATCCATCTTTGCGAGTAGTAATGGAAAATTTGATATTATTTAAAGTTAATGTGTTATTAAACAGCGTGTAATTAACATGGCTTTTTTGTTGTTATCTTTTAAATGATTATATCCTAATGTTCCGGTTAAAACGATTATTAAAAATATTTTATGATTAATCATGACTGTCAAATATTTTTATTTAAATACTCATAAATTGTATCAGTACAAAGGTAAAATATCAGAGAACTTAAAAACCGGTTGTCGATGCTAAGGTAGTTAAATTGTTATAAAGATTGTTGTTTTGAAGTTGGAAAAGAAATATAAGCGGGAGATTCCGTCACCGCCTACGGTGGAATGAAATTAGGACGCGGTGGAAGTGGAAGGAATGTTTCCATGTCGAGATGCCCTGAAAGGGCAAAATATCATTAGCACTGTACGAAGCTTTGCGGAGTGTGGTGCGTAAAAAGGGAAGGAATCAGGTTTTGGCGGGTTCTGAGTGAGCCGACAAGAAGGACTGTGAGGGAAGGGGCTAACGAAGAATCTACGATTGATTTAATCACCTTTATGTTGATTTGAGACAAGGTGTTTATTAAGAAAAATATATAGGCAATAATCGTGACAAAACTGATGGAAAGTGGTTATAAATCCCATATTAGTAAAAGACGAATGTAGGAGCAGAGATTCCCACTCCGCCTCAGGCGGATCAGAATTGAGATGCGGAAGAGATACCAGAGTTAATCGGAGTTCCTCCGGTCAAATCTGCATCAGAAAAGGCACCAGTTTATCATCACCCGAAAGTCCGAGTTTTTTTCTCAGGCGGTAGCGGGTGGTTTTTATTCCCCCTTCCGACTTAAAAGTTATGGCAGCTATCTCTTTGGTGGTAAGATTAAGTTTCAGCAGAGCAGCGGTTTTAATTTCGGTTGCCGTAAGTTCGGGACAAATCGAAAGCAACTTATCGTAAAACCCTGAATGAATGTTTTTAAATATTTTGTCAAATTCATTCCAGATATTTTGCCTGGTATGGTTTTCAAGCTGACGGATAATATCCTTAATCGGTTTTTCGGCTTCCGAATTACTGTGCAGCGACGCCCGCAACGATTCCAGTTTTTCAATTATATCGGAGATAGCATCATTATACCGCAACATTTCCAATGCCTTGGATGCAAGTTCACGGTTTTTCGATTCCAATTGCTCGCTTAGCAGTTGCTTCTCTTTGGTAGCAATCTCCTTTTCCTGTGCATGGATGATTTTTTCCTGTTTCAACAACTTTTGCTGGCGGTTAAAGGCTGTCGATTTCAGCCGGAACAACAAAAAAAGCAGCACAATGGCCACTGCAAACACTATAACAACCGAGATAAGCAAAATGCTGTTCTTA
>JALVZH010000278.1 GCA_027022105.1 Bacteroidales bacterium
CGTTCGAGTTGAAATAACCCATGGTTCCGCTGCTCAAATTAAACGTTGCACCTCCGTGAACGGTAATTTTCATGGGGAGTTTGCTGTCGGTACCGCTATAGAACGAGATATTCGGTTGCGTAAGGTGATCAACGGCAACCCCGCCGAAAAATTTATCGGAATAACTGACAATGGCACCTGCCGAAAAATCGACGGCAGTAATGGTGTTGTTTTCGGGTGGCGTTTCCTGTGAATCACCAATGGTATTGCCCGTTGTGGGTTCTATCTGATCGGCAAAAATGAACTTTTGCCAGTTCAACTTTTCCTGATAGTAGGCTCCGCGAGCACCAAAACTGATACCTATCTGATCGCTTACACGGAACTTAAAAGAGTAATAACCCGCCACATTGGTTCTGTTCAATGCATTGTCGCCCTGTTGGTCGCTCATTACCAGAAAACCGATACCGCTGTTTATTCCGGGGATATTCTGATCGTAACTTACGTTGTAGGTTACAAAAGCATTTGAGAGCGACGGCCACTGATTGCGGTAATTAAAATTGATTCGTCCGCACTCCGTTGAACCGGTAAAGGCAGGATTCAAATACAAAGGGTTGGCATAAAACTGGGAAAATTGCGGATCCTGTGCATGCAAAAAACTGCCTAACACCAGGAAAAACCCGAGAAATAATGTTGTTTTCAGAATATTTACCATCAAATAAACCCCTTTATTATTTGAGTTCACAATATTACAATCTTTTTTTATATCACCGACAAGTCCGCTTTTTTTTCTTAACACCCTTTTAACAAGTTAATTCTTTTTAGGTAAAATAAACCGGTGACAGATTCGTTAACAGTTTATACAAATAAATTAGCATTACTTTTGACCTCAAAACAGTACAAGATGTTGCACAAACGTTTATTTTTTTTCGTATCGGTTGTTTTATTGCCTTTTGTTTCAAAAGCGATAGATTATTCAGTAACGGATTCGCTCCGCTGGAAAAATCCTCAAACCATATACATTACGGAGACCGACAGCCTGCAACGGCTGCTGTTTTCCGGCGCTCATTATTCTGGGCTGGATGTGGTGCCTCATTTTTATAAATCCGTTTCCGTTCATTCGGCGGATATACGTGTGGAAGCGTCATTTGTAAAGATACAAACGGTAAATGTAACTGCTGCCGAAGAGGAGATATTGAGGAAAAGCGACATAAACAACAGCCGGTTTACGGTTGAAGCCGGAGTGGGAGTGTCCCGTAAACAGCCTTATGTGGATATAAATATTAATCCTGTGCGGTTTAATAGTGCTAAAGGAACATTTGAAAAACTGGTGCAATTTGAAGTAAACATACAAGTAGAAGATGATTATACGGCCAATGGTACCGGACAGAGAAATTATGCCGACAATTCGGTACTGAGTACGGGCGAATGGTACAAAGTGCGAATAGATACATCGGGAATATTCAGATTGACATGGGAAAGCCTGAACTCCATGGGATTTCCGGTGAATTCCAATCCTGCTTATTTTGCCGTTTTCGGCAACGGCGGCGGTATTTTGCCGGAAAAAAACGATGAACCGAGACCCGACGACCTGACGCAAATCCCCATAGAAGTGGTCGGTGGCAACGACGGTACATTTGATCCGGGCGATTATATTCTGTTTTACGGCGAGGGTCCTGTAGTTGCAAAATACAATCCCTTTAATGGTGCTTTTATTCATCAAACCAATTATTACGACAATTACTCCTATTACTATATAACAAAACTGGATAGTCCCGGTGAGCGGATTCAGGAGTCAGACGGAAGCAGCAATACACCTCAGGAAGATGTTACAAGTTTTACCGATGTGGTGTGGCACGAAATAGATAAGGAAAACCTCGGGGCCATCGGAAGAACCTGGTATGGCGAAGTTTTCGATTTTAATCTGAAACAGGATTTTGTTTATAACTTCCCCAATATTATAAAGGAACCCACCTCTTATTTTTACATTAAAATGGCATCGAAAGCCTATTCGTCCAATTCGGCAAACATTTATATTAATGATGTTCAGCAAAAAACTCTTCCATTACCGGTAACACTCAGCAACGGATACGAATTCGGAAGAGAGAGGGATACCGATTTTACTTTTACACCAAAAGATAATACGCTAAAAATAA
>JALVZH010000279.1 GCA_027022105.1 Bacteroidales bacterium
GGATGAGCGGAAATCAATATTTTACCGGTCATTAAACGGCAAGTGGTTTTTTCATTTTTCACCCAATCCTGATAAAAGGCCAAAGGATTTTTACAAATCCGGATACGACGTAAGCCGGTGGAAAAAAACAGAGGTACCTTCGGACTGGCAAATGGAAGGGTACGATTATCCCATTTACGTAAACCAGCCCTATGCCTGGACTTATGACCCGCACCCGCCCGCTGTCCCTCACGATTACAACCCCGTGGGCTCATACCGCAGAACCTTTACCGTGCCCGGAAATTGGAACAACAGGGAGGTAATACTGCATTTCGGGGGAATCAATTCGGCAGCATACGTATGGATTAACGGAATAAAAGCAGGATATACCCAGGGCAGCAAAACACCGGCCGAATTCGACATAACACCCTGTCTGAATAAAAAGGGCAACAATGTCCTTGCCGTTGAAGTGTATCGTTACAGCGACGGCAGTTATCTGGAGTGTCAGGATTTCTGGCGGCTAAGCGGAATAGAAAGGGATGTTTTCCTCTATTCGGTTCCCAAACGGCATATTTTCGATTATTTTATTCATTCCACACTCGATTCCAATTATCAAAACGGGATATTATCCGTTGATTTTCAATTAAAAGACCTTAATAACAAAAAGTCGAAGAAACCTTTACAATTGCAGGTTCAGATGTTTGACGCATTGCAAAAAACAGTAATCGATACCACGTTCAAAGCGGAAATAACCAATCCCGATTCAACGGCTGTTCATATACGGTTTACCATTCCCGGGGTTCATCAATGGAGTGCCGAGAAACCGTACCTATATACTTTGCTTTTCACTTTGCGCAGTTCGAAAAACAGGGTTTTGGAGTATCTTTCTACAACAACGGGATTCAGGACTTCGGAAATAAAAAACGGGCAGTTGCTCGTTAACGGCAAACCCATTCTTATAAAAGGGGTGAACAGGCACGAGCACGATGAATTTCACGGTCATGTCGTATCAAGGGCATCCATGGAAAAAGACATTGAACTTTTAAAGAAATACAACATCAATGCGGTACGCACTTCGCATTACCCCGATGATCCCTACTGGTACCGGCTGTGTGACACATACGGCATTTACCTTATTGACGAAGCCAACATCGAATCGCACGGCATGGGTTACCGTCCCGACAGGACATTGGGCAACAATCCTGCCTGGAAAAAAGCGCATCTCGACCGCATCCGCAGAATGGTTGAACGCGACAAAAACCATCCCTCGGTGATTATCTGGTCGATGGGCAATGAAGCCGGCGACGGGGTCAATTTTGTTGCGGCGTCGCAGTGGATACACCAAAGAGACCCTTCGCGGCCGGTGCATTACGAAAGGGCACTTAACCGGTCGCATGTGGATATCTATTCACCCATGTACCCTTCCGTTGAATATATCGAGCGCTATGCAAAATCCGATCCTGCAAAGCCGCTTATCATGTGCGAATATGCCCACTCTATGGGAAACAGCACCGGAAACCTGCAGGATTATTGGGATGTGATTGAAAAATACGATGCCTTGCAGGGCGGTTTTATTTGGGACTGGGTTGATCAGGGCCTGGCAAAGTTTACCCCCGACGGTAGAAAATATTGGGCTTACGGCGGTGATTTCGGACCGGAAGATGTTCCTTCCGACGGAAATTTCTGTATCAACGGACTGGTACAACCCGACAGAACACCACATCCGGCTTTGTATGAGGTGAAAAAGGTGTATCAAAACATACATTGGAATCCGGTGGACGCAGGCAATGGAATATTTGAGATTGAAAACCAATTCTTTTTCACCGGTTTAAACGAATACAACCTGAGTTGGGAGATAGTTGCCGACAACAAAACGGCGGCATCCGGCAGTTTTAAAGATTTTTCCCTTGAACCGCAACGGAAACGGCGTGTCAGAGTGCCGGTAGCCAATGTGGTGAAAGACAAAAGCAAAGAGTACATCATCAACTTCAAAGCCACTTCAAAACGGGATGCCCCTTTTGTTCCGGCGGGTTTTACAGTTGCACGCGAACAATACGTACTGGCGGTTCCGACCCGGAAAAAGCGAATCAATATCAATTTGCTTGACCCTGTAAATTTCAGTCAAACCAAAGAGGAGACAACCGTTAAAGG
>JALVZH010000280.1 GCA_027022105.1 Bacteroidales bacterium
CATTATGTTAGTAACTTTAACATAAAAATCTTAAAAAAATGCACGGTTTTTCTTAATTTTATAGAAAAAATCATGCAGATATGATCAATTATACATCACAAAATCAATTGAGCTTAGAACTTTTTGAACACCCCTTTGAAGAGCATCTTGACCCGGAAAACAGGTGGGTAAAGATGGCGGAAATCATACCATGGGATGACCTTGCTGCGGTTTATGCCAGCAAATTACAATCGGATTCAGGACGGTATAGTGTTAACATACGTACAGTTATTGCCGCTTTGATTATAAAACATTACCTGGGGCTGGATGACAGAGGAACAATCGAAATGATAAAAGAGAATATCTACATGCAGTATTTTTGCGGATTAAAAACATTTACAAAGAAAAAAGTTTTTGATCCCAGCCTATTTGTTGACATTCGAAAACGAATGGGCGGAGAAGAGTTTGACAAGTTCAATAGATTAATAATAAAGAGTTCGGAAAAAAGAAAGCCTCACCAGTCAAGTATTATGAGTAAAGGTGTGAAGAATAAAAATAATGGAACCAAAAACACAAGTGATGGTTCAAGCAAATCTTCCGATAAAGAAGAAGAACATAAAGGACAAAAAGGACAAGTTTCCAACAGAGGCACTTTAAAGCTGGATGCCACAGTAGCAGACCAAGAGATTAAATTCCCCAACGATGTATCATTACTCAATAGTGCCAGAGAAAACCTTGAGCGAATTATAGACAACCTGTACAATGCAATGAAAGATATATCTAAGCCGCGAGACTATCGACGTGTTGCCAGGAAAGCATACCTTGGTTTTTCAAAGAAAAGGAGAAAGAGTGCCAAAACCATACGGAAAGCAATAAAAGTACAGTTACAATTTGTCAGGCGAGATTTAAAAATTACGGATATGCTTTTGAGTAAAGCAGGAAACGACAACCTTCTTTCCGGACGGGATATCGAGCTATTAAAAACTATTCGTAAGATGTATGAACAACAAAAATGGATGTACGATAACAAGACGCACAGTTGCCCTGAACGCATAGTAAGCATATACCAGCCTTGGGTACGTCCCATTGTACGAGGAAAAGATAAAAACAAAACAGAATTTGGCGCCAAGATAAATGTGAGTGAGGTAAACGGATTTTGCAGAATCAATACATTTAAATGGGAAGCATACAATGAAGGGGGTGATTTGCCGGCACAGGTAGAAAGTTTCAGAGAGCTATATGGATGTTATCCCAAAGTGCTTTTGGCAGACAAAATCTACCTGACACGAGAAAACCGATTATTTTTAAAAGAGAAGGGGATAGCGATATACGGAAAGCCTTTAGGACGTCCACCTGCCAAACCTAAAGAGACAGCACAGCAGCGGTACCGGGAAAGAAAAAAGGCAGCAGAGAGGAACCACATAGAAGGGAAGTTCGGACAAGGAAAACGGGGATACGGGTTAAACAACATAAAGGCCAAGTTACCGGAAACATCCGAATCGTGGATAAATGCTATTTTCTTTGTAATGAACCTGACCAAATTTTTACAAATCGCGGAGAAATACCCCGATTTTTTTGTCCCTGTTTTAGATTGGATAAATTTCTGGCTAAAAAGAATCGAAAAGAGATTCCAAAAATATTTTTTCAAAGCCAGTCCTCATTTTTTGCTTAATTTGGCAAGGTAGAAAATCAGCAGACTCTACTTAACTTAAGTTTTTAGGCCTATTTATTTAACCCCCTTCTTTATTATAAATATCGATACATTGTTTTTAGGTAGGAAAAAATATTTTCAGAAAGATTGTAAAAAACAATAAATCACATATTTACTTTAATGGTTATTGTTTTACTAATAACAAATTGCAAAACCGTTCTATTTACACACCAATAGTGTGAAAACAGAACTCCATAATTTGTTAAATTCGCGCAATTCGATGAAAGAAAAACCATTGAATTATATGAATTACCTACATTTAAACTCGCACAGGTAAGATTGAATTCATATTATATCAATTGGATTATAGTTTGACCATTCTATTAAAACTGTACCAATTTAAAGAGTAAATTTTAAAAAGTTCGTTTTGTTCTATTCAAAACGCACCCTTTTCCTTCCGTTGTTAAGAATTTGGCCGAGAACCGCAGCCGGATTTTCAAACCTTTGGCCAAACATCATTGCTGCAATGATATAGGGTTTAAATCCTGCCTCCACATAGGTGGGAATGCGGTATTTTTCAAATACATCTTTGCTCACTTCGCCGGCAATGCACGAAACACCGGTAATATCGGCGGGCAAACAGTGCATATACAACGCGTCACTGTTTTTTGTCAGTTTCATTTTGTGTTCGTCATATTCCCAGTCTTTAAACTTTGCGTTTTCCGCAAGGCATTCCTTTTCAAGTTCGTCAAGTCCTTTTACATCCTTGTTTTTGAGCAATCGGGTACGCTGTTGCATTACCGAAAACGGTGCCCAGCTTTTGGGATAAACAATGTCGGCATCTTTTACGGCCTCCTCCATTGAGTGGCTTACCTTAAAACTGCCACCGCTCTCTGCGGCATTTTTCTTTGCAATATCAACAATTTCGGGAATCAGGTCGTAGCCTTCGGGATAGGCCAGTTCCACTTCCATCCCGAAACGGGTCATCAAAGCAATAATCCCTTGAGGGACTGATAGCGGTTTGCCGTATGAGGGCGAATAAGCCCAGCTCATCACTATTTTCTTTCCTTTCAAAGCATCCAAAGAGCCGTAATGTTGCTTTAGATGCAACAGGTCGGCCATGGATTGCGTGGGATGATCCCTGTCGCATTGCAGGTTGACAATTCCGGGTCGTACGGGCAATACTCCCCGTGCAAAACCGTCGTCCAGCGCCTCCCCCACTTCAACCATGTATTTATGGCCTTCGCCGAGAAACATATCATCGCGAATGCCGATAAAATCGGTTAAAAAGGAGATCATGTTGGCGGTTTCGCGTACCGTTTCGCCATGGGCTATCTGCGATTTCTTCTCATCAAGGTCCTGCACCTCAAGCCCCAAAAGGTTGGCGGCCGAAGCGTATGAAAAACGGGTTCGCGTGGAATTGTCCCTGAAAATGGATACGGCAAGCCCCGAATCAAAAACCTTTGGCGAAATGTTCGTGTCACGCATCATTTTCAATACCGATGCTATTTCAAGAATCGCTTTCAGGTCATCAAGGCTCTTTTCCCATGTCAGCAAAAAATCCTTTTTAAACAATCGTTTGCTCTCTGTTTCCGATAGCTGTTCTATTTTTTCTTTTATGTTCATGGTTTTATTTTTTTAAGTTGGAAGTCTGGCAGTCAGAAGTAAGGAAGTCAGAAGTAGGGAAGTCGGAAGTTATAAGTTTGTTAGTTTTGAGTAATATTCTGAAATTCCGGCAAATAATCTTTTTTAACATTACATTTCGTAAGCAAAAGCGGCATAAAATGCGGAAGCCTTTACCAGGTGGTCAACGGGAACTTTTTCGTTGGGGGCATGGGCCATCACCTCGTTTCCGGGGCCGAAACCGATGGTGGGAATACCATACACTCCGTTGATAACCACTCCGTTGGTAGAGAAAGTCCATTTATCCACCAATGGCTTTGAACCGAAGAGTTTTTCGTAGGCCGAAACCCCGGTCTGCACCACAGGATGATTTTCTTCCATTTTCCATGTAGGATAATATTTTTCCATTCCGTATTGCAGTCCGGTGTATGCCTTTTCGTTATATTGAAGCACCTCCACTTTGGCGTTCATTCCTTTTACAATATCTTCAATCTCTTTCACCGCCGACTCTTTTGTTTCGCCCCAGGTAAGCCTCCTGTCGAGGTGAATTTTAGCAAAATCGGCCACCGCACAAAGCGACGGTGCTCCGGTAACCATTTCCGAGATTGTTACGCTTCCTTTACCAAGAAACTCATCATAAGCCAGCCGCTCGTTAAGTTTCTCTATTTCCAATGCCGCACGCGACGCCATGTAAATTGCATTTTTACCGCGTTCGGGTGCCGAGCCGTGTGCCGAGAGACCGTAAAAACTCACCTCTATTTCCATTCTGCCGCGGTGTCCACGATAAATATTCAGGTTTGTAGGCTCGGTGCTAATGGCAAAGTCGGGTTTTATTCCGTCTTCCTCAACAATGTACTTCCACGGCAATCCGTCGCAATCCTCCTCCATAACACTGCCCACAAAATAGATGGTCAGGTCTTTGTCAAACCCCGTCTCTTTCAATATCCTTCCCGAAGTAACAAACGAGGCAGGGCCTCCCTCCTGGTCAACGGAGCCGCGACCATGCACAAATCCGTCCTTTATTTCCCCGCTCAGGGGGTCGAATTCCCAATCCTGCAAATTTCCGAAATCCACGGTATCCATATGCCCGTCAATGGCAAGTATTCTTTTTCCGTTTCCGATTCTGCCGATGACATTTCCCAGTCCGTCAATTCGCACCTCATCAAATCCGGCCTCTTCCATTTGCCGTTTCAGCTCTTGCTGCACCTCTTTTTCTTCCCTGCTCAGCGATTTTATTTTCACCAACCGCGAGAGGTTCTCCGCCGTATAGTCCCTGTATTTTTCGGCAAGTTCGTTAATTCTTTCAAATGTATCTTCCATTGCTGTAATATTTACGGCAAAGGTAAAAAAAGGAAAGAAAACCGGGTTAAATTTAATTTTTTTGATTTTTTGGGTGGCCGGGTTTATAGTTGCATGCCATCAGGCATCGCAATCTGCGGGTTTATAGTTGCATGCCTTAAGGCATCGCAAGTACTGTCCGCTTGTAGTCCTCGCCGGCAGGGCTGTTCGGCTATAATGCGGCTGCGGGGTCTTCGCTCACCGCTCAGCCTCCTTACCGCAAGCCTCACAAGCCCTGCCACCTGCGGGCTATCGCTTCCATCCCTGCCGCAATTCCCGTTCTGCATTCTTATATCTTACATCTGATATCTTACATAAAACTGTTAGTTCATGGTATAGGTTGACATCAAGTTTGGTTAATAACTTTACTAAATTTGATGAATTATGAGAAAAAAAGGAAAGAACCGGGTACGGAGGACATTTAGCACGGCCTTTAAAAAAGAGAAAGTTGAGATGCTTGATATGGGTAAGATTAGTGTAAAAGAATTAAGCACGATATACGAAGTAAGCGAAACGGCAATATATAATTGGAAAAAGTTGTATTCAAAGTACAAGTCTGATGAGCCCGTAGTTATAGAGAAGATCAGCGAAGGGCGAAAAAACATAGAACTATTAAAGCGCATAGCTGAACTGGAACGTATTATAGGGAAGAAGCAAATGGAGATAGATTATTACAAGGAAACTCTTGAAGAAATACTTGAGACCTCAGGCGAAGATTTAAAAAAAAGTACAAACACAAGTAATGATTAGGATGCGTACACTGGGATATAGTTTAACAGATATCTGTTTCTATTTCGAGATAAGTCGTCAGGCATATTATAAGCGAGTATCAAAGCGAAACTCGAAAGAACAGTTGTATCAAAAAGTTGAAGATATTGTGATTGATAATCGGACAATAAAATCACGAGCAGGTCTGCGTAGCATATTTTACAAAGAAAAATTATTTAAGATGCTTGGCATAAATCAATTTGAGAAACAGATGAGTGTTCTGGGATATTCATTAAAGCCATACAGGTCACAGTTCAAGACTACCGATTCAAAAGGATATTACTACATGTTTAAAAATCTCATACAGGGTTTAGAAATAAGAAGAGAGAACCATGTAATAGTAGGCGACATTACCTATTATCAAAGTTATGGTAAGGTATATTACATATTTCAGTTTAGGGATTATTATACAATGGAAGTAAAAGGATTGACCGGAGGTTCGACATTAGAAGGGAAACATGCCGAAAGGTGTCTGAGACAGGTATTTAGATACAATAAACAACACAAGTACCGGTATCAATTGATACTGCATACCGACAGAGGCAGCCAATACAGAAGTCATAAATTTCAGTTGATGCTTCGCAATGCAGAGATACGCCCAAGTCATGCCGATAATTGCTTTGAGAACGGACTCTCTGAGAGGACCAATGGAATATTAAAGAATGAATATTTGATAGATTATGATATAAAAAGCGTAAAGCAATTAAACAAGGTTCTCAAAAAAGTTAAATATCAAATAAATGAGGTTTGGCCATCAAAAACATTAGGGTACAAAACTCCGAAACAGTTTGAAACTTGGACTCGGGAGTTAGATGAACCGGAGAGGCCAATAAGAACAGTAAAATAATTAAGAAAAAAAATGGGGTTTTTTAAGGAATATACAACCAAAAAAGTTTGTATCTTTGAACAAATAAAAAAGGGAGAGAACCGAAGTCCTCCCCCGATACAACTTTTTTTAGTTGGTAAAGCTATTCCTTGATGGGTTGCTCCCCAGCAGAGCCCATCTCCGCTTCACTTTACATGACAAATATATGTGGATTTATTTTATTATTGCAAATAATGTTATTAACAAAAAGTTTAGAAAACCAAACTTAGTGTCAACCTTATGTATGAATGGACAAACATAATACATCAAAAATATAACATCAAACATATCACATCAAAACACCTCTTTATCGAAGTTCCTTTTCATATATTGGATACGTTCAAAAGCGGCTTCCGTGGTTTGGTATCCGAGCGAATTGCCTCTGAATTCGTCAACCGATTCGTAATTGTGCTTTTTCATCCATTCCTGCAATCCTTCAAGAATTTCTTCGATATATGGAATTCCGTTTATGTACAAAGTACTGCAAAGCTGCACGGCTTTGGCACCGGCCAGAATCTGTTTCACAACCCCGGGATAATAGTGCACACCCGTAGAGGCAGCCAAATCGCATGGCAGCTGATTTCCCGTCATTAGCGCAATCCAGCGCATGGGAACCAACATCTCTTCGGGCGTTGACCAGTGATCCTCGGTAACCACTTTCTCGGTTTCAATATCAATATCGGGACGGAAAAAACGGTTGAACAGCACCAGTCCTTCCACTCCCGCCTTTACCAAATCGGATGCGATGGTACAGAGATTTGTAAAATAGGGACTAAGCTTTACCGAAACAGGTATGGAAACGTTTTTCTTTACATTTTTAACAATATCAATGTATCGCTGTTCAATTTCCCCACAGGTCATCGAGTTGTTAAACGG
>JALVZH010000281.1 GCA_027022105.1 Bacteroidales bacterium
AATAATTTCCGCCTTGGTTTCCAAAATGCGTACAATGAGGATAACAGCTTCGATTTGCGTCCGATAGTAGATGAAAATGGCGATGAGATCCTGCATTTCGGTGAAAACCGTAATAATTCTTACTCATTTAACGTCCGTCCCGATTTATGGGTATTTCCATTTTTAAACGTATATGGAATTTTCGGTTACGGAAAATCGCATACCAAAGTAAATATTACGGGATTGGGAGATTATGCTTTTCCTTCCCCTCTGGTTTCGGAGGTAACCCAGGGGATACGTACCGCAGGTTTCGGAATTTTGGCCGCAGGTGGTGTCGGACCGTTTTGGATCTCCGGTGACTTCAACTTCACATGGAATAAGCCCGAACTTCTGGACAAACCTACCCGTGCCAATGTTATGGGAATCAGAGTGGGTCACTCATTTATTTTTAAAAACAAACCTGACAGAAATATAGCTTTGTGGGTTGGTGCCATGAGGATAAAAATGCAATCGGAAACCGTGGGAGCCATAAAATTAAAAGATGCTTTCGGCGATGATTTCTGGGATAAAAAAGACGAATTTGTTCAGGAATATTGGGACTGGTACAATAATAGTGCAACAGAAATTCAAAAAAAGATTGCCGACAAAACGCTTACCCCCATAGTGAACGGCATTGATGAAAGAAAAGGAGAATCAATTGTGGAATACGGAATGGACAAACAGGTGGTTCAACCCTGGACAATGCTCCTAGGCGCACAGTTTCAATACAATAAAAGGTGGCAACTTCGCTTTGAAGCCGGATTTTTAGGTGAACGCAAATCATTCCTTACTTCATTGAACTACCGTTTTATGGGATTCAAGAAAAAACATCCCTAAACCCCAATAACAAATTATAAAAAAAGCTGTCCTCAGGGACAGCTTTTTTTATTGAACTTGTTTAAAGTCTAATAAAACAGTTGTAATAAAAAAATATTAATTCCGTAAAAGCCAAATTCGGATACTACTCAACCACCACCTTGCCGCCAATACTTCTTCCGTCTTTACAGGTAAACCGGTAATAATATACTCCGTCCCCGTATTCCGACAGGTCAATACTGGTTTTATGGTTTTTAAGTTCCTTGTTGATGATATTGATTCCAAATTCATTGAAAATCAATAGGTTTCCCGTTTCTTCGTTCGCCGCTTCAAAGGTTACGTTTCCAGAAGCCGGATTAGGGTAAACTTTTAAAGATTTTTGGGGTTTGTTTTCATGTACATCCCCCACCATATCAACACATCCTTTTCGCAGGGGAATGTTTATAGCATTTACATCAAAAACCGTGTTGCCGGTATTTCCTGCATCAGCTACCGTTACACCAAACGGAGTAACAGTCAGAGTATCTGAAAAGAGGTAAACCGGTGAATAATCCCAAATACACTCGGTACCAGTACCTGTGGAATCAGCCTGGATGATTCCTATCTCAGGGGGATCATAATCTGCTCTTTTCACACCTATTAAAGGACCGTTTCCGGTAATAAATAATTCCTTATTATTTGTTTCGTGTACGTCAACCGGACTGAGTATTAAATTATAAAAAAAGGCAGGATTTCCCAAAGAGTCTGTTTTAATCAGTCCACCGTTGGAAGAATTAAAAGTAACAAAAGCAAAGCCGCCATTATTTAACGGGCACAAGTTCATTTTCATTCCGGATGACCATCCGAAAGGCGGTTGACTATGAACATTGGTGGTTTTTTCCCAGACAATATTGCCGGCTGTGTCGGTTTTAACAAGGGCTGCATACCGATTAACAAACGAATAAATTACAAAACCGTTGTCAGTTTCGATCAGGCCTTGAAAATCAACCATTTTAAACGTTCCGCCCAAACCATACTCTTTTGCCCAAAGTACATTGCCTGTCGCTGACATTTTTAGTAAAAACGATTTGTTGTTAAAGTCAATATTTCCTGCGATGATTAAATTACCGTCGCTGGCTTGAACAACTCTACATCCGTTAATTTCGTCACCGGAAAAGGTATATTCTTTCGACCATTCCATAGTTCCACCGGGTGACAACTTTGCCACAAAAAGTTTTTCAATAAATATTTGGTTTTCATACCAATTTACATTTCCTGTTAC
>JALVZH010000282.1 GCA_027022105.1 Bacteroidales bacterium
GGAATATGCACGTAAAAAACTGAAAAAACAGCAGCAACAGCAAAAACAGCAACAAAAGAAAAACAAACAAAATAAGGACAAAAACAAGAAAAACAAGGATAAACAGAAACAGGACCAAAATAAAGACAAAAAGAACAAAAAAGATCAGCAAAAGAAGGAGCAACAGAAAAAAGGCCAAAAGAATAAGGAGCAACAGAAAAAACAGGATCAACAGCAAAAGCAGCAACAAAATCAGGACAAAGAGAAAGGGAAAAAAGGCGATCAAAAACGGCAAAAGCAACAGCCGGGACCGCAGCAAATATCAAAACAGGATGCTAAGCGGATGCTTGATGCTTTGAAAAACGGCGAAAAGAAAACATTGCAAAAATTGCAGTTGCAAAAGGCAAAAGCGGCTCACCACAAAACAAAAGAGATAGACTGGTAGCTGTTTTTTTTGACTTAATGAATGTTAAACAAACGGATGATTGCACAATATTTGATAATTAAATGTATTTTTGAAAAAAACAGAGGAATGAAAAAAAGCCTGCTCGCTATATTATTCTTAATTACGGTTATTACACAACCGCTGTTGGCCGGCGATAAAATAACACTGACAGGCAGTACAAAACCAACCGTCAGGGTTGGAGAAACCTTTCAGGTTGTTTATCAACTGAATGCCGAGGCGGGTTCATTTGAGCGTCCCGATTTCGGCGGACTGGAGGTGCTGTCGGGACCCAATGTTTCCAGCAGTTCCAACATCTCATTTATCAACGGCCACATGAGCCAGTCCTATACGGTTACCTACTCGTTTTACGTACAGGCACCCAAAGAGGGAACCTATACCATAGGTCCGGCAGCCGTTAAAGTGGGCGGAAAAAGAGTAGTATCCAATAAAATGACGGTAAAAGCGGTATCGGCGGGGGCTGCCATGCCCAACAGCGGAAACAACCGCCGGCAACAACAGGCAACCGGACAAAACAACAGCGACCGGGGAACTCTTATCACCAATAAGGATATTTTTGTAAAAGCAACCGTCAATAATCCCAATCCCTATCTCGGTCAACAGGTCATCGTTACTTATGAAATTTACACCAAAGTACCGGTAACGAATCTGAGTATTAAAAAACTCTCATCATTCGGCGGTTTCTGGTCAAAAGACCTGTTGGACGACAATGCCCCCATGAAACAGCGAAACAAATACATCAACGGGGAGCAATATGTGGTTGCCGAAATAAGAAAACTGGCACTCATTCCGCAAAAGACAGGCAAACTGACCATTGAACCTATGGAGCTGGATTGCAACATTAAGGTGCGGGTTCAACCCAAACGCCGTTCCAGAGGATATGACCCGTTTGAAGATTTTTTCGACGATCCGTTTTTTAACCGGAATGTGAAAGTCATTAAAAAAACGCTTCGTTCCAATACCTTAACGCTCAATGTAAAACCGTTGCCGCAGGCAGGTAAGCCGGTTGACTTTTCAGGTGCGGTAGGCAGTTTTTCCTTTAAATCGGCGGTGGATAAAGATTCGCTGACAACCAACGATGCCCTGACCCTTACAGTTACCATTTCGGGCAAAGGAAACATCGAATTGATAGAAGCACCCGAAATTCACTGGCCTGTTGACTTTGACACATACGAGCCCAAGGTGGTTTCAAAAATCAACAAATCGGTGTATGGCATTTCGGGAAGGAAGAAATTCGAGTTTGTGGCCATTCCCCGTAATCCGGGAGATTATATGATTCCGCCCGTTAAATTTTCGTTTTTCAATCCCGATGACAAGCAGTATCACCGGTTTTCGTCCGATACCATTTTTGTTCATGTAACCAAAGGAAAAGGAGGAGGAACCGTCACTTACAGTTCCAATGCGCAGGAAGACATCCATTTCCTCGGCAAAGACATACACCACATAAAAACCGTACCCGGAAAATTGAGAAAACAGGGTGAATTTTTGTTCGGAACCACGCTTTATTACCTGCTTTTGGCGCTGCCCGTGCTGCTGTTGATTGTAGTGATTATCGTGACGGGAATTGTAAGGAAACGCAAAGGAAACCTTGTAATGCTGAAAAACAAAAAGGCACACAAGATGGCACGTAACCGTCTGTCGAAAGCAGCCAAATTTAAAAAGGCCGGTGACGAAAAACCGTTTTACGATGAAATAGCACAGGCTTTGTGGGGCTATATTTCCGATAAATTCAACATTCCACAGTCAGAACTTTCCATGGATACCGTTAAAGACAAGCTGGAAGCGGTAAATGCAGGGAGCGAAACCATTGATACGTTTATCAATACCTTGAACGATATTGAATTTGCACGGTTTGCCCCGGGTTCGGCAAAAGACCGTATGGAACAGATTTACAAAGAAGCACTCGAAGCGATTTTAAAAGCCGAAAAAGCATTGAAATGATGAAAAGAAGAAGCATAACCATAGTATTGTTGCTGTTGTTTGCAGTAAGTATAATTCGTGCCGGTACGGTGTCGCCGCCGGCCGATTCGCTTTTTAAAATTGCAAACAATGCCTACAACGAGGGACTGTACGATTCGGCAGTAGCAACGTACCACCGCATATTGGACAGAGGACTGGAATCGGCAAACCTCTATTACAACCTGGGGAATGCCTATTTCAAATCCAACGACATTCCGTCTGCCATATTGTACTACGAAAAAGCTAAAAAACTGAACCCCCGCGACGAGGACATCAACTACAACCTCGCCCTTACCAACACCATGATAGTGGACAAAATTGAAAAACTGCCCGAGATGTTCTACAAAAAGTGGTGGAATTATTTTTATAACCTGTTCGATGCCGATGTATGGGCTGTTGTTTCCATTGTCAGCTTTGCTGTTCTTGTGCTGTTTACCGGGATGTTTGTTTTGGGAAACAGCCGCAAAACCAAACGGCTCGCTTTCTTTCTCGGATTGTTGGTTTTGTTGGTTACCGCAACATCCTTCGGGCTGGCATCCCAAAAATATTATTACGGAAAAACACATACGGAGGCAATAATTTTTACACCTGTCGTTACGGTTAAAAGTTCGCCTTCGGCCAATGCCGTGGATTTGTTTGTAATCCACGAAGGTTCCAAAGTAAAGATACTGGACAGGGTGGACGGATGGGTTAAAATAAGAATTCAAAACGGGAGCATCGGATGGCTGCCCGGCGAGGATTTAAAAGAGATATAGCAACAATTATGCTATAAAATGCGCTGTTGCGCGTTTACCCTTATGCGCTTCCGGAGTAACCGACCGGAAGCGCAATTTTTTTGTATTGAAACAACTTCAAAAACAAAAACTTTTATTTGTCTATCCGGCACCGTTTTATTACCTTTGCAGTAAAACTTGCTGACAATGATAGTTGCCAATGCCATATACGATGTGGTTTTTAAATACCTGCTCGAAGACCGCAGCATTGCCAAACTTTTGCTTTCGGGATTATTGCAAACCGAAGTACTTGATGTTGAACTGAAACCGTAGGAGTATTCGTCCGACATGAAAGAACATGTTCTTACCGTATATCGAATTGATTTCAAAGCCAAAATAAAATTAAAAACGGCAAAACAAATGCTGAAACAGGGACTGCCCGCCAAAGAAATTATTAAGGAAACCGGACTGACTTTGGAAGAGATTGAAAATATTAATTCAAAGTAATTCAATAATTATTAAGTTGTTTCTTTCACAATTTTAAGTATTTTTTTACTTTTGACTTTTCAAAAACACAATTGATTTTTTCTAAAACTAATTACAGTGTCCGATTTATCAAATTAACATCATTATGAAAGAAAGGATATTAACATATTTGTTTGCATTCACCGGTTTATTGACATATGCACAAGACAGTTGCGCCGTAAAAGTTTGTTTGAACGATTGCCTTAATTGTTATGGTAATTTTGTATCGGTTGAAAATCTTGGCGATTCGGTATCCAAAACCTTGCTATTCCCTTCAATACCGGAAAAAGAAGCGGAATATTATGCAAAAAATTTATTACATGTTAAGGATTTAAAAAGGTATAACATCGTTTTGTCTGATTCTTTGTATAATCAGGTACAAAAAACCATTACTTCCGAAATAGTGTATTATAAAGGGAACAAAGAGGTACTTCATGAAAATTTGGACAAATTTCATATACAAAAGATTAAAAAGCAGGAAGAAGATACCTTAATAATAATTTCATTGCCCGACTCGGTCTTTTTTTCTCAGAGTGTTAATTTATTGCATGATAGCGGATACTTTTTAATAACGGATTATCGTTTTGGAAAAATTGTTCTGATTGATGAAAATAATCCTGAAAAAATAAGAATAATAAATGCACGAGATTTAACAACCAATAGTATTTTTCAGATAATTACAAAAAACGACAGCAGTTATACTATTTTCAAAAAATATGCAAATTATTTAAAATATGCAAATTTTGATAAAATACGATTTGAACCGTGCCGTAAATGTAAAAATAATTTATCAGTATTTATTACAGTACCTGACATTAAATTTATTAACAACAATTTACATGTACTAAGTGCAACCGGAATTATTAATTTTATTGACTTTAACAAATTTGATATACTAAGTTACAACAACAAAAGTCTTCCGCAAAATTACTATATTAATTCTTCTTCGTATTATACTAATAAAAATAATTATTATTTACCTGTATCAAAACTTGATAGTTCCGAATCCTCAAAAAATTATTGCATTGCAAAATTTAAGAACACTAACAATGACTTGACTTTTGATTCTTTTGTACCTTTTGAATTACCAAAAGAGTATAAACAATTAAAAGATTTAATGGTAATACCTGTTTTTATTTATCCATATGTTTTTTATCAGTATAGTTTGTCTGTATTTAACTTGGAAACAAATAAAACAGAGACACTTCCTTTAACACCCCAAAAACTTAATATCCGGTTTGATATGAAAAATAAGAAATTTATATCAAACGAATATACTTATGCTTTTAGCGATGCTGTTATAGAGGGAAATAATCTCTATGTATTGTATTACGATACCACGTCAAAATACCTTTTAACCGTGGACACCAATACTTTTTCCAAAAAATCATTAAAAAAACTTGCTCATTTAAAGTATAAAGCCAAAAGTCCTTATTATTTGTACGATAAAGAACATATTTATTACTTTTCAAAAAATAATGAGATTGTAGTTGAAAAAGCTAGATTTATAGAAAAATAAGCAATATTCTTAGATGCTGAAAATATAGTGAAACAGGCAAGTAAGCAATTATCCGTCACCCCAAATCCCTGATTACCTCATACAAATCATCTTCGGGGTTTAGGCCCAGTTTTTTCTTAATGCGATAGCGGGCGCTTTTTACGCTGTTGGGCGACAGGTTTAAAACGGATGCAGCTTCTTTTACGCTCAAATTCAGTTTAATAAGAGCACAATGCCGGAGGTCGTGGGCATTGAGCGACGGACATCTGGCAATAAGTTTATCGTAAAACCCTTTGTTTACCTCTTCGAAATAGAGACGGAATGTCTCCCACTCTTTTTCATTTTTAATGTTGTTTTTTACAATGTTTTTTAGTTTGCGCAACTCCTGTCTCACTTCCGGTTTGGCCTGGGTGGAAATATCCTTTATATCTTTCAGCAGTCCCTGCAGCATTTTGTTTTTCTGCATTATGTTCAGGGCGTGTGTTGTCAGTTGTTTCGATTTGTAGTCGATTTCCGTACTCAGCTCTTTTGCCAGAAGTTTTTGTTTTTCAAGTTTTTGCCTGATAAGTTCCGCTTCCTGTTCTTTCAACCTACTGTTGGCTTCATACAGTCTTTTTTCGTTTTTTCTTTTAATAACAATGACTCTGATTATCAAAAACGATATTATGATGATTAATACAATTCCCGAAATAAGTACCTTTTCAATAATAATACGGGTCTTCTCTTTCTGTTTAATAAGTTTTAACTCATTCTCTTTTTTCTCGGTTTCGTATTTGGTTTGCAGTTCCAGTATCTTGTTGTTGGTTTCCACATTCAAAATGCTGTCGTTGGTCTCTTTGAACTTTACATAATAATTGTATGCCTCTTCAGGCCGGTGGAGCGCCTTATTGCTTTTTGCCAGTATTTCATAAGCATCGCGCAGTTCCTTCAAATCGTCAATATCTTTACTGAATTGAA
The DNA here is from genome assembly GCA_027022105.1 of Bacteroidales bacterium. Lineage (GTDB taxonomy): Bacteria > Bacteroidota > Bacteroidia > Bacteroidales > F082 > Sulfidibacterium. Next base: position 6,095 of record JALVZH010000282.1, read on the forward strand.
CCGCTTTTAAAGCGGTTTTTTTCGATTGGGAATAGTTACCCTGCTCGTAATACAAGCGGGATAAAGAATTATAGCAACTGGCAAGCCCGTATTTATCCTTTATTTTTTCTTTAATGGTGATGGCTTTTTTAAAATATTCAACGGCGCGGTCAAAATTGCCCTTTTTGGTATAAATTTCACCCAAATTGTTATAAGCCATTGAAATGTTTTTCTCCGACTTTTCATTTTTAAAGATATCCAGTGCTTTGTTGTAATAATATCCGGCGCTGTCGTATTTCTTGAGAGCCAGATAGCAGACCCCTATGTTATTTATAACCTGACCCAGCCATGAAGCATTATCCGGCTCTTGAAAATAGGGTATCGATTTCCGGTAATAATCAATTGCTTTATGGTACTTTTCCAAATGGTAATAAATAACACCTATATTGGTACTGATGATTGCAATCTGCTGTAAATAGAAATCCCTGTCTTCCGGTTCTTTTTTTTGTAAATCATAAAGTATTTCCAATGCTTTCTGGTAATTTTCGACAGACGGATAGTAACGGCCTTTAACGGATTCTATGATTCCTTTGTTGTTGTAATATTTTGCCAGTTGAAAATCGAGATTTTTACCGGATTTTTTGATTATTCCATATGCTTTGTCAAGATAATTCAGCGCTTTGTCGGGATTGGAATAGGTAAATTTATCGGAAAGTTTAATATACAAAACCACCCTTGCCGAATCATCGGAGGCGTTTTTTATTTTTTCAAGGTATCCCTTTTCCGTTTGGGCAAAAACGGACAGCGCCGGCAAAAGAAAAATGAATAATGCCGGAATGTACTTGCGGAATAAACGGCTCATTTCATTGATTAATTACAGGTTTAGACAAGCAAATATAGTAAAATCACGAAAAAAATCAAGACTTGGTTTATGTTATTCATTTTC
>JALVZH010000283.1 GCA_027022105.1 Bacteroidales bacterium
AAACGTCAACATTTGCGTTCTTCAATAACCCTTTTATCAGCATTGAATTAATTTTTATATCGTCCACAATCAGAATTTTCTTCTTTTTTGAGCTTTCAAAAATCATAAGGCATAATAATTGGCAAAATTTAAAAAACTCTTAATCAAAAAAATTTTACCAACATTATACCATTTCTCTTATTGTACTAAATATCTGTAACTTAACTCTGATATAAAAATAATAACACCCCGAATATATTCCCTTATTAGGATTTTATCCAAAATGTAGAGCGAATTTAGGACAGCCGTTCATCAATTGATAAATCAGTGGGGTTTCAGATTATTTCGGAAACAGCAACATTATGTTCGTTTTAAACATGTCCCGCATCATCCACGTATCTGTCTCCTGCTAATCAAACAACCACATCAAAAATATTACATCAAAAATACTACATCAAAAAGCTCATCATAATCCCCGCGGCAACTGCCGAACCGATTACACCGGCAACATTGGGCGCCATGGCATGCATCAACAGATGGTTGGTAGAGTCGTAGCGAAGTCCTTCATTTTGTACCACACGGGCACTGTCGGGAACAGCAGAAACTCCAGCTGCACCGATAAGCGGATTGATTTTATTCTCTTTACCGAGAAAAATATTCATCACTTTGGCAAAAAGCACGCCTCCCGCCGTAGCAACTACGAACGACAAGGCACCAAGGATAAAAATAAGAATCGACTCAGGGGTGAGGAATACATCGGCCTGCGTAGAGGCTCCCACCGTAAGCCCCAAAAGAATGGTTACAATATCGATTAATGAGGTGCGGGCGGTATCGGCAAGGCGTTTTGTAACACCACTCTCTTTAAGCAAATTGCCGAAAAAGAGCATCCCCAGCAAAGGCAAAGCTCCGGGTGAGATAAAGGTTGTAACAATAAGTGCCACCACCGGAAATGTGATTTTTTCTCTTTTGCTAACCGCTCTGGGAGGTTTCATCCTGATGAGGCGCTCCTTTTTACCCGTAAGCAAACGCATGACCGGAGGCTGGATTACCGGTACCAATGCCATGTAGGAGTATGCCGCAATGGCAATGGGGCCGATGAGGTTTTGTGTTTGAATGCCGTGCACAATTCCTCCGTTGGCAAGTTTTGAAGAGAGGAAAATGGCCGTGGGCCCGTCGGCACCGCCGATAATACCTATGGAACCGGCTTCGGGCATATTAAAACCAAGGTACAGGGCACCAATGAATGTAAGGAAAATTCCTACCTGAGCTGCTGCACCCAGCAAGATAAGCCGAGGATTGGATATTAATGAAGAAAAATCGGTCATGGCGCCAATACCGAGAAAAATAAGAGGAGGATAAATACCTTTTACCACTCCGTAATAAAGATAATTCAACACACTTCCTTTTTGATAAATTCCCAGCTGGAGGTTGATATCATTGCTTTGGAAAAAAGGTATATTCCCGATTATTATTCCTGTTCCTATCGGTATCAGCAAGAGCGGCTCATAGTCGAAACGGATGGCAAGAAAAATGAACAGAATACCGGTAAGTATTATGATGATGTTTCCGCCGGAGGCATTGGCAAAACCTGTAAAACTGACAAACCTGTTTACACCGTTCAATATTTCCTGTATAAGCGTACCGTTTTCTCCTTCCCCGTTCACGGTGACGGTTTGTGCAAAAAGGCCTGCGGAATGCATAATTCCGGACATGACGGTTAAAATAAAAATCAAGGTAAAAACCGTGATTGCTTTTCTTTTTGAGGCGTTCATTTTATTCAAAATTTGCTTTTAACCTGTATTTTTTCATCAACTTTCAGGCTCTATTTCCATTAAAACGGCATCCTGCAACACCGAATCACCCGGCTTTACCTTTACTGAAAGCACGGTACCGCTTTTTTCGGCGGTAACAATGTTCTCCATTTTCATGGCCTCGTACACAAGGAGCTTATCTCCCTTTTTCACTTCATCGCCCTCACCTGCAAACACGTTTACGATGCTTCCCGGCAGAGGCGCTTTCACTTTGTACAGTTTGTCCTGTTTTCGTTCTATTTTTCCGGCTCCGGGGGGAACTACCACCGGTTTGCGAACCAATACCGGTGTTTTGCTTGTTTTCGGTGCTTTTTCCAGTTCAACATTATAAAGCGTTCCGTTTATTTCTATTTTGGCCAGACGGTCGTCAAAACTTTTTATTTCCGCTTCATATTCGTTTCCGCGTATTGTAAATTTGAATGTTTTCATGGGTTTGTTTTTCTATTGTTAAAAAAATTCAACGGTTGAAATTTCGTAGTCCGTAAATTTTTGAACTCCAGGGCGAATATGCCTTCGATACCTTTTTAATGGTCAGTATATTGCTTTCATCATCATGTAAATACCGGCATAAGTAGATACTCATGGCAATGGCAGCCGTAACTTCACCGGGAATGTGGAGATCCGAATCTTTTTCGATCTTCGGAAGTTTCCCGCGCCTTAACAACCGCTGCTTCACATCCCATGTAAAAACACGGGAGAGTCCCGAAAAGAGATAATAAAGCAACAAAAGGGCAAAGAATACAATAACATAACCTGTTACCGCAATGATAAGCCCGTCCTGGATAACAGCGGGCAGTTGAATTGCATTTGTCATGATACTATTTATTTATAAAGGTATATTGGAATGTTTTTTCGGCGGATTCATATCTTTCTTTGTGGCAAGGGTTTGCAATGCCCTGATAATTCTGAACCGGGTATTTCGGGGCTCAATAACATCATCAATATAACCATATCGTGCCGCTTCGTAAGGATTGGCGAATTTCTTCCTGTACTCCTCCTCTTTCCGTTTTATATACTCCTCTTTTTCTTTTTCCGAGGAAATATTTTTGAGATTCTTTCCTTCCAGAATTTCAATGGCACCCTGAGGTCCCATAACGGCAATTTCGGCGGAAGGCCAGGCATAGTTCACATCACCGCGCAACTGTTTCGACCCCATTACATCGTGTGCTCCTCCATAGGATTTTCTTAATGTAATGGTAATTTTCGGGACGGTAGCTTCGCCATAGGCATACAATAATTTTGCCCCGTGAATAATAATTCCGTTAAACTCCTGATTGCTTCCCGGTAAAAATCCCGGAACATCAACAAAAGTAATAATGGGAATGTTAAATGCATCGCAAAAACGGACAAATCGTGCTGCCTTGCGTGAAGCATTAATATCCAACACTCCTGCCAGATAGTTGGGCTGGTTGGCCACAATCCCTGCCGGACGGCCGTTGAACCTTGCAAAACCGGTAACAATATTCATGGCATAATGTCTGTGTATTTCCAGAAACTCGGCATTGTCAACCACGGAATAGATAACATCTTTAACATCGTAAGGTTGATGCGGATCTTCGGGAATAATATAATTCAAAGCGTCTTCCATACGCTGAACAGGGTCTTTACACTCCAATACCGGCGGGTCTTCAAGATTGTTTTGCGGCAGGTAAGAGATGAGCTTTCTGATAAGCAGCAATCCCTCTTCCTCGCTGTCGGCTATCATATGTGCCACACCCGATTTCTTTGCATGGACTTCCGGGCCGCCAAGGTCTTCGGTAGCAATATCCTCACCGGTAACCGTTTTTACAACCTTAGGGCCGGTTACAAACATGTAACTTGTATCGTTGCTCATTAGCACAAAATCGGTAAGAGCCGGAGAATAGACAGCTCCGCCTGCACAAGGGCCGAAAACCGCCGATATTTGGGGTATTACCCCCGAAGCCATGATGTTGCGCTGGAAAATGTCGGCATATCCCGCGAGGCTTTTTACTCCCTCCTGAATGCGCGCGCCGCCACTGTCGTTAATGCCGATTACCGGAGCACCGACTTTCATGGCCTGATCCATAATTTTACAAATTTTCTTTGCTACCGCTTCGGACAACGATCCGCCAAAAACAGTAAAATCCTGGGAAAAAACATAAACCACACGCCCGTCGATGGTGCCGTGTCCGGTAACCACACCGTCGGTCAGATAATGTTGGTTCTCAAGCCCGAACCCGCTGCTTGTATGTGATACGAACATATCGTATTCCTCAAAACTGCCTTCATCAAGCAGGTATTCAATGCGCTCGCGGGCTGTCAGCTTGCCTTTTTTATGCTGTTGGTCAAGACGTTTTTCTCCTCCCCCAAGTCTTGCTTCTTCGCGCTTGTTCAGCAATACCTGAATATTATCTTCGGTTGTCATATTGTTATTAATTAATTTGATTGTGAATTTATTAACACTAAACAGGTCTAAGAATCCTATTTTACTTTTTATTTTCTATTGGTTGGGGTCAGCTTTTGTTTTTCCTGTCTTCACAAAACTCGGTGAGTACACCAAAAGTATTTTTGGGATGAAGAAAAGCAATATCGAGGCCTTCGGCTCCTTTTCTCGGTTGTTTATCAATGAGCCGTACACCTTTTTGTTCCGCTTCGGCCAAAGCATTTTCAATGTTGTTTACGGCAAAAGCCATGTGGTGGATTCCTTCTCCCCGTTTTTCTATAAATTTTGCAACAGGCCCGTCGGAAGCCGTACTTTCCAGTAATTCGATTTTTGTTTGTCCTATTTTGAAGAAAGCCGTTTTTACTTTTTGGTCTTTCACCTCCTCAACGGCATAACATTTTAACCCGAGTATGTTTTCATAATAAGCAATTGCTGCTTCCAAATCTTTAACGGCAATTCCAATATGCTCTATATGTGTAAGTTCCATAATAACTTATTTATTGTTATTTTTTTAACAAAAGTAGATAATGTTTTTTTAACAAAGCAAGAAAAACAGAGATAATTACTAACGAAATCCTTTATTCAGAATCAAAACGGATAACAACAGGCTATGAAACAAATCCTGTATATAAGGCATTGCCGTTTTCTCCTTTGATAATTACGGTTTTAGGAAAAAAGCCCTTAATCTCGTCCCTGAAATGTTTTTGGAAATATTTATAATCGCTGCGTTCCAAAAACTCCAGAATTTGAACGGCAATATCTTTGTTGTCATAAAAATCGTGAATAATCACCTTTTGGCGGGCCACCCGTTTCATTTCGTTGAGCACTGCGGCACGTTTGTCTTTTTTCATTCCGTGCATTACAAATGTTGCCGTAACAATGTCAAAGGAGTTATCGTCAAAAGCATTCAAATCAGCTCCGTGTTGGTGGAAAAACTCAATGTTGGGATGTTTTTTCCGTGCTTGTTTAATCATTTTTTGTGAGAAATCGGCACCCACCGCTTTTGAGAGTCCGTATTCCGACAGTGCCGCAATCCACGACCCCGTGCCTGATCCCACATCCAGCACCGATTTTCCTTTTAAGGGGAAATTACTGTTGAGCAGGTCTGCCATTGCTTTAAAATCGCCGGCAGATGCTTTGTCGATTAAACCGTAAACCGGGGCAATCAGGTTAAAAATAAACCGGGCTCTTTTGTCCTCGTCGTTTGAAAAATAGTGTATTAATCCCATGAGGTCAAAAGTAGGAAATATTTGCAATTCGCGATTTGCGAATTGCAAATCCAAAGCAAGACAGAACTAATCCCGGAATTATTTGTTCAGCAAACTTCTCGAAATAATAATTTTTTGCACCTCGGAGGTTCCCTCATAAATTTGTGTCAGTTTGGCTTCGCGCATGAGGCGTTCCACATGGTATTCTTTTACATAGCCGTATCCGCCGTGGATTTGAACGGCTTCGGTGGTTACCTCCATGGCTATATCGGCAGCATACTGCTTGGCCATGGCACTGGCTACGGTAATGGGTTTGTGGTTGTCTTTCAGCCAGGCGGCTTTCAGGCAAAGATTGCGGGCATTTTCAATTTTTACCGCCATGTCCGATAATTTAAATGCTATGGCCTGGTGGTTAAACAGTTCGGTACCGAAAGCTTTTCGCTCCTGCGAATAGGCTACGGCACGTTCAAACGCACCCGATGCAATTCCCAAAGCCTGTGAAGCAATACCGATACGACCTGCCTCAAGCACCATCATGGCAAATTTAAATCCGAATCCGTCTTCCCCAATACGGTTTTCTTTGGGCACTTTTACATCAGAAAACATAACCGAATGGGTATCGGAACTTCTCATCCCCATTTTATTTTCGTGAGGACCCAGGGTAATGCCGGGGGTATTTTTATCCACGATAAAAGCATTGATTCCCCTGTGTCGTTTTTCCGGGTGGGTTTGGGCCATTACAATGTAGGTAGAGGCCGAATTGGCGTTTGTAATCCAGTTTTTTGTTCCGTTTAGCAGATAGTAATCGCCTTTGTCTTCAGCCGTAGTATGCTGGTGTGTGGCATCGGAACCGGCCTCGGGCTCCGAAAGCAAAAACGCACCAATCACCTCACCTCTGGCCAACGGTTTCAGATATTTTTGTTTCTGTTCCTCATTCCCAAACCTGTTCAGGCCATAGCAAACAAGCGAATTGTTTACCGACATAATTACGGCAACGGCAGCATCCACCTTTGCAATCTCCTCCATTGCAAGCACATAAGAAACTGTATCCATACCGCTACCATCATATTCGGGAGGTACCATCATTCCGAGAAACCCGAGCTCTGCCAGGTTTTTTACATGTCTTGTGGGAAATTCGGCTTTCTCTTCTCGTTCCAGAACATCCTGTGTCAGTTCACGTTGCGCATAATCGCGTGCAGCCTGTTGAATCATCAGCTGCTCTTCGGTAAATTCAAAATTCATCGTAATTTCTTTTTAAAATAAGCTGTAATATTCAAGTTTCAAACATACGAAATTTCATTTTAAAAAGATTTCTAAATTACCGAAATATTCAGGACAAAATAAGGGGAGGCAGAAAGTTAAACCGGACTAAATTCTCTTCTTCTATTTCACTTTGCATTGAACTCATTTTTAAGGCTTTCCCATGTCTTAAGATAGTCAATTAAAGCCAATGCTTTTCTGTTTGTTATGAATCTGTTTAAAGTCTAATTAATCAGTTATATTATAAAATATTGGAAACCAGAAAAGTGAATGTCTTTTTTAATAGACCCACCCCTACACCCCTCCAAGGAGGGGAATAATGG
>JALVZH010000284.1 GCA_027022105.1 Bacteroidales bacterium
TCATCGCCTGCACCGCAGGCATGCGACATCACAAGGTTTTCCTGAAGTTTTCCCAGGTCGCTGTCGGAAATGCTTCTGTCGTACAAAGCTCCGAAACCGGTGTTAATTCCGTAAACCGGCTCCGTGCTGCTTTTTATCTTATTGTCAAGATAGGTACGGCATTTTACAATCCGGCTTTTTGCCTCTTCCGAAAGCCGTAGCTCATAAGCTTCGTTCAGTATTTCAAAGATTTTTCTGAAAGTTAACTTTTCGGGGCCTATTTTATGTATCTTCTTTGTCATAACATTTACTTTTATTAATAGCGGATACTCAGGTAATTATCCTATGCGGTTTAATATCTCCTCAACGGAAAGTTTCTCCTGCTCACCGGTTTTCATGTTCTTCAAAGTGTAAGTACCTGTTTTAATTTCCTCTTCTCCCACCATCAAAACAAACGGAATATTTTTCTGGTCGGCATATTTCATCTGTTTTTTCATTTTGGCACTTTCGGGATAGAGTTCAGAGCTTATTCCCGCTTCCTGGAATTGCTGCAACAAACCAAGTGCATGCAACATCTCGTTTTCTCCGAAATTAACAATCAAAAGACGGGTGGAAACAACACTTTCTTCGGGAAAAAGATTCAGTTCGCTCATTACATCGTAAATACGGTCGGCACCAAAAGATACTCCGACCCCCGAAACATCAGGAAGTCCGAAAATCCCCGTAAGGTTATCGTACCTTCCACCGCCACAGATACTTCCTATATTAACACCGGCAGCTTTTACTTCGATAATGGCTCCGGTGTAATAATTGAGTCCGCGTGCCAGCGACTGGTCTATCTCAACCTTAGCAGTCAGTTGCAACTTGTCGAGATAATCGAGCACGGTTTCCAGTTCCAGAAGTCCGGCACTTCCCTCCCCTGTATCGCCAACAAACTCTTTCAAACATTGCATCTTCTTACGGTTCTCCCCGTTCAGATTGATAATGGGTTCGAGGTGCTCAATGGCATCACGCGATATTCCTTTCTCTTCCAACTCTTTATATACGTTATCAAGCCCTATCTTATCCAGTTTGTCAATGGCTACGGTAATATCGGTCAGCTTTTCGGGATAGCCGATGACAGCCGCAATTCCGCTCAACAGTTTTCTGTTGTTCAGCTTAATCACTACTTCAATGCCCAGCTTCCTGAATACCTCATCTATCATTCTGATAAGATCCACCTCATTCAGCAGCGAGTTTGACCCGATTACATCCACGTCGCACTGATAAAACTCGCGATAACGACCTTTTTGGGGGCGGTCGGCACGCCATACGGGTTGAATCTGGTATCTTTTAAAGGGAAATGTAATATCATTGCGATGCTGCACCACAAATCGGGCAAAAGGAACGGTAAGGTCGTAACGCAATCCCTTTTCACTAATCTTTAACGACAGCGAGTTGGAATCCGTTTCTGCCAGTTTGCTTTTGTCAACTTTCGACAGGAAATCTCCCGAATTAAGTATTTTAAACAGCAGTTTATCACCCTCTTCGCCGTATTTTCCCAACAGTGTTGACAAGTTTTCCATGGCAGGGGTTTCGATGGGCTGATAACCGTATTTCTCAAATACTTCGCGGATTACCGAGAATATATAGTTTCTGCGCGACATTACTTCGGGTGTAAAATCGCGTGTTCCTTTGGGGATGGATGGTTTCTGTGCCATATTTTTAATAAAATTTATTTCCGTGTTTTAATTAAGGTGCAAAAGTAGGGAATTTTGGATGTACTATTTTGGATGTAGTATTTTTGATGTGATATGTATTATGTTTTATGTTAGATATCAGACATTAGACTCTAGAACGGAAAATGCGGCATGCAACTACAAGCCCGCAGATTGCGATGCCTGGTGGCATGCAACTGTAAACCCAGCCGCTCCAAAAAAAAGTAAAAAAGAATATGCATAAGACAACTTGCACTTATGAATTGTCACAAGCGCAGGAAACCGGGTTGTTAAAAATTGTATTTCATCGAAAAAACAAAATTCCGTCCCGGGCCCGAAATGCCGGATGAATAAGGCCGGTACCAGGTGTCAAGGATGTTTTCCACGCCGCCGCTTACATAAAAATTCCGGCTGAAGGCATAGCTGGCCTTGATATTGAAAATCAACCAGGCGGGTGCGTAGGGGTTTCCGTTATCATCTTCGGCATACATCCATTTTTTCTTCCTTTCGGAAGGTGCCAGGCGGTCGTAACCAATGGCTCCGTTAAAATATGTTCCGGCACCCAGTTTCAGTTTCTTCTTCTCATACGTTACCTGAACTTCACCAAACGAAGGCGACACATGGCGTACTGCATTCCCTTTGTCGTCAAAACCCCTTATATAATTATATGCCGCTTTAAAACCGAGGTTTTCCCATAATTGCAAATAAAGCGAGGCATTCCAGCCGTATATTTTTGCCCATCCCGTATTGACAACGGCTTCCACTTTGCTCATCTCGCCGTCGTACATAATGGAATCCTGTCCGTTCAACTGGAAATCGCCGCGTACCATGGCATTGACAAGATATGAATAGAAAGCTCCCGCTTCTATGCGTGCTTTGTCGCGAAATGTGCGGCTTAATCCGGCTTCGGCGTTGTAAAGGTATTCGGGTTTGATGTTTTGGTTGGGAACCACGACATTGCCGGGCTCCGAATCGAAAATTTTGGCCACATCGTCCAGATTGGGCGCCCTGAAACCCGAAGAGAGGTTAAAGCGGAAGTTCCATTGACCGGGATGATACACCACGCCTGCGTTTCCCGTAAGGGCACCGTTTGAGAGGCTGACTTCCGTAAATGGCAAATGATACCATGAAGTGTCATTAAAACGGGATTTAAGCAGGGTGTATGAATAACGGATGCCGGCAAGCAGGTTGACGGGGGCGCGATTTATATCATGCTTAAAGCTGAGGTATATACCCGAATGGAAATAACCGGTACCACCGTCGGGATAGCGGGTGGCAGCGGCTTTGGTGTCGTCCGTATCAATATTTTCCTTTTTTGCCGTTGAATTCACTCTGTTGTAAACGGCTTCAATTCCGTAATAGAAAAAGTTGTTTTTTCCGGCTTTTTTGTCAAAAGCGGCGTTCAGCGAAGCAATTCCCACCTTTTCCACGCGCTGCCGCAGCCAGGGGTTTCGGTATTTGCGGTCGTTCCTGCCTTCCCCAACCTGTTGCAGGGCAAAGGTTATTTTTCCGTTGTCGTAAACGGTTTTTTTGTTGTGCAGGTTCAAAGCAGTGCGGAACATAAGCCAGCTTTGCGGTTTGTAATACCATTCGGCATATTTGGGTTTTCCGTTTTTTTCCTGTGTCAACCGGTCGTAACGGGGAACATCGCCGGTGGAGGAGTAATACAACCCCATATTGAGGCTGTTGCCCGAATTAAAGATGTATTTGAATTTCTGGGTAAAATTCCATTGATTGTAGCCCGAATACCTTTGAACATAGGGGTTGTCGTTGGGAACAATGGTGTCGGTACCATACAGGTTGTCAACATAATAATTCCTCAGAAACTTTTGGGGAACACCCTGTTTTCCCATTCTGAGGTCGTCGAATCCGTTAAAGGTAATCATGGTAAGGAAGGCCATTTGGTTATTGGCAATATTAATTCGAACATGCAGTTTTTTCTCAAAAGCGGCAGAGGCAAGTCCGGCCCAAATAGTTCCTTTTGACAGCCACTCTTCGGTTGAGCCTGTTTCCGGATCTTTCAGGTGGATGTCCATTACACCGCCGAGGGCATCACTTCCGTAAATAATGGTTCCCGGACCGAAAATCACTTCGGTACCCGAAATACTGTTTACATCAGCCTGCAGGATGTTTTGCAGGTTGCCGCTTCGGTAAATGGCGTTGTTCATGCGCACACCGTCCAGAACAAACAGTATGCGGTTGGCTGCAAATCCGCGGATCATGGGGCTGCCGCCGCCCAACTGGCTTTTCTGCACGAAAACCTGTCCGCTCTGTGTGAGCATGTCGGCAGTGGTAGCCGGATTGTTAAAAGCAATGTCTCTCGGCTTAACCACCAGTATTCTGTTGGGTATTTCCGATTTCTTTTGTTCATAGCGGTTGGCCGATACCACTACCTCTTCAAGGTCGATAAAGTTTTCGTCAAGCGCCACTTTAAAAGACAGGGATTTTAGTTTGGAAAACGGAAGTGTGCGGTTGTGAAAAGCAGGATGCTGAAACAGCAGTGTGTCGTTTTCTTTAAATCCTTTCAGTAGCGCCGTTCCGTTGGCCCCGGTTAATGCCGTTGCTGTTTTCGGGGTATTGAAAATAAGGACGTTTTCTACGGGATTTCCGTTCTGACGGTCGAATACCGTTACCTTTTGCTGGCCCATTACTCCCGGTGAGGTGATGAGTATTATTATCACCAGCGTAATTAAATTATTTTTCATTGCATATGCAATTTGATGTCTGAAACAGACACAAGACCGTTTCACATTGGAGCCGGTTGCACAGGTAAGCAAATAGTTACCGTGTGGGATAGCCTCTTTTTTTGGCTGCTTCTTCAAGCCTTTTTTGAAAGTTTGATTTTTTCTTCGGTTTCTTCTTGTTTGCCTCAATCTTTTTCCTCAGTTTTTCTTCGTTAATGGCTTTGCGGAAAATCCACATCTGGAAGAAAGTGATGATGTTGGCAAGGAAGTAGTAATAACTCAAACCGGAAGCATAGTTATTAAAGATACCGAGGAACATAATGGGCATCAGGTACATCATGGTTTTCATTCCGGGCATGGTCTGTGTTTGCGACCCCATCATCTGGTTGTTTACGTAGGTGTACATGATGGTGGAGATGGTCATCAGCAGTGTAAACAGACTTACGTGGTCGCCGTAAAACGGGATGTTGAAAGGCAGTTGCAGAATGGAATCGTAGCTGGAAAGGTCGTGAGCCCAGAGAAATGCCTGCTGCCTCAGCTCGATGGATGCAGGGAAGAAGCGGAACATGGCAAACAGAATAGGCATTTGCAACAGCAGAGGTACACATCCCGAAGCAGGGTTGGCACCCGCCTTTCTGTATAATGCCATAATCTCCTGCTGCTTTTTCATGGCGTCTTCCTTGCGGGGATACTTTGCATTGATGGCATCCACTTCGGGTTTCAATACCCGCATTTTGGCCGACGACATATAAGTTTTGTAAGCAATGGGGAAAAGGAATATTTTCAACAGAATTGTAAGGATTAAAATAACAATTCCGTAATTCCAGCCGTAGCTTCCCAACCAGTTGAATACGGGAATTACAATCCATTCGTTAATCCAGGCCAGCAGGAAAAAACTCCAGCCGATGGGTATCTGGCGTTCCAGGTCGAGGCCGTAGTGTTTCAGCAGGGTGAATTTGTTGGGGCCGAAATAAAATTTCATGGGGATGTTGTGTGTGATTCCGTTGCGGTAAGGAACCGACAGCGAAACATCCATGCTTTTCAGGTAACGGGGGATGTTGGTCTTTTCCAACTCATACACTTTCAGGATACCGTCCTGAAACTTGTCGCCGGCAATGAGTGTTGACGAGAAAAACCGCTGCTTGTACGAAACCCATTTCAGGCCGGTTTTAATCACCTCTTCATCATCTTTTGTTTCCGAAAGGTAATCAACATCATCATTGTAGAATTTGTAATAGATGGTAGAGCCGTTAAACTGGTCAACGGTTTTTTCCTGCTGCCGCAAATCGGCATGCCAGTCAATTTCCACATAGGTTGCATTGGGCGAGATTAACCCGTCCATATTTACGAAATTCACATCGTAATCGAGCATGTAATCGTTTCCGCGAATGCGGTAAACAAACTCAATGTATTTTGAAGAATCTATCCGGTTTTGGCCATTGTCGGCATAAAGCCGTAATTTGTATTCGAGGATATTGGTGTCGCTTACAACGGTTTGTGTTGAAACCGGTGTAAAATAGAGGTTGGCGGTGTTGATAGCCCTGTTTTGCGAGAAAAAAGAGATACCGAAACGGCTGGTATTTTTGTCGTAAAGTATTACGGGCAACGAATCGTAAGTTTTATAATCTTTCAGCTCAACCGAACGGACAAATCCGCCTTTTCTGCTGATATTCAGTTTAAAAACGTCGTTTTCAAGTACAATATCGCTCTCTTCGCCTTGCGACGAGGATGCAAAAACTCCGTATTGTTTTTTTAGTTCCTGATAATTACCGGAAGTTGCAACAGTATCGTTTTGAGCAGGTGCTACCTCTTTTTCCCGAGCTTTGGCAGCAGTCTGTTCTTTGGTTTTCAGCGCTTCAATCTCTTTAACCTTTGCAAGCGAATCGTTTCTTTGCCGAATAAGACGGTTGATGGAATCCTGCTTTCTTTTTTGTGCAGCCAGCTCCTCTTTTGAAGGAGTCATCCACAGGGAGTAACCGACCATAATGGCTGCAATCAGGATAAAACCTATGATTGAATTTTTGTTCATTATTAAAAATTGAAGTAAAAAAAGTGTGCAAAGATACACAGATTTTTCAACCTTAATTGATAATTTTATTTAGTTTCGCTGTATGTTTTTCATCCTTTCAAAAATACTGGCCTATTTGCTGACCCCGTTGATTTGGTTTATCGGGCTGATAACAGGAGCATTATTGGCGAAGAACAACAAACGGAGAAGAAAAATTACTTTGGCTGCACTGATTGTTATCCTGTTGTTTACCAATTCGTTTGTAATAAACATATTGACGGGATGGTGGACAGTGCCCATCAAAAAAACGGAAAAGCTGGAACCACCGTACGAAGTGGGTGTTGTGCTCGGTGGCAATACCATTACGTTTCAAAAAGATTTTGAAAGAAAAACATTCAACGGCAATATCGACCGGCTTTTGCAGGCTGTTGACCTCTATCACAAGGGAATTATCAAAAAAATTCTCGTTACGGGTGCTTCGGGCGATTTGATTTACCGCGATCACAAAGAGGGTATGCTGATGGCTTCTTTTTTAAGGGAGATAGGCATTCCCGACAGCAATATTCTGGTGGATACGCTGGCAGAAAATACGCATGAAAATGCGGTGTATGTG
>JALVZH010000285.1 GCA_027022105.1 Bacteroidales bacterium
TCCGGAAAAAAGCCTCTTTTACAGAATAAGAGGCTTTTTAATTTGCCCCGGTAAATATTGACAGGATACAAAGCATTTTCTTGTCGTATTCATTAAGTTTTTAGCAGCCTTAATACAGAAAAGTTCTCGTCGTCAACTCTTAATCCGGTAGAAATATTTTTACTCATTTCGCCGAATTTACCTCAAAACATGCCGGATTCTATCCCAAACCCGCCCAATTCTAAATGGTGCTTGCAATGGCTTTCTTAGCCCGTTATTTTTGTTAAGGTAAATCGAAAAATATCTGCACCATGAAAACAAGAATAATACTGTTGCTTTTAATGTTATGGGGAATTTTCGCTTCCTTGCCGGCACAGCAAACCGCAAACAAACAAAAAGAAAAAAAATACAGTGAATTTAATTTCTATGAAGTTCAGAAAACCATAAACGATTACTGGGAACCGTTTCATGTAAATGCCGGATATTATACCGAAAACGGGGAAAGAAAAAAGGCCTCCGGTTTCAACCGGTTCAAACGTTGGGAATGGTTTTGGAAAGACCGCGTTGATCCGCAAACGGGTGAATACCCTCAGACTTTTCCTGCTGACATTAGAAAAACGTTGAACAAAAACAGCGGCTCAAGAACCGATTACAGCAACTGGACGAGTCTTGGCCCTGCCACATCTCCGGCAGCAGGAAACGAAGGCGTGGGAAGAATAAACTGCATTGCATTCCGCTCCGGCGACAACAACACTTTTTATGTGGGTTCCCCTTCCGGCGGATTGTGGAAAACCACCGACGGCGGTTCCACTTGGACAGTATTGACCGATAATAATGATGTTTTGGGTGTGAGCGATATTATTCTTTTTGCAGGAACCACCACCGCTACCGATACCCTGTTTATCGCCACCGGCGACCGCGATTGCGGCGCTTTGGACAATCTGCCATACGGTCATACGGCAGACGATCATACCATTGGTATTCTAAAATCGGTTGACGGCGGCTCTACCTGGACGGCTACCGGTTTGTCGTTTAATGCCTCCGACAGGGAAACCACCAACCGCATTATTGCCGATCCCGGTAACCACCAAATAATGCTTGCGGCCACATCGGCAGGTTTGTATAAAACAACCGACGGCGGCTCTACATGGACATTGAAATATTCCACATATGAAATGACTGATTTGGAGTTTATTCCCGGTCACAGCGATACCATAATAGGAGGCTGCCGCAACAGTGGTCGTATAATGAGGAGCACCGACAAAGGTGAAAACTGGGCGGAAATAGTAAATGCTTCTGATGGAGGCAGGGTTGAAATTGCCGTATCCGAATCAAACCCCAACCGCGTTTATGCCGTTATTGCCAATTATAACGGAAGTTTGCGCGGGGTTTGGCGCTCGGAAGATGCGGGCAGTACCTTTAATGTGGTTTATGACATCAGTGTTACCGCAAGCTATCAGAATTTATTACATAAAGATTGCAGTCCGGGTAGTAGCAACGGAGGACAGGGATTATACGACCTTTCCATAGTTTGTGATCCTGACGATGGTGATATTGTTTATATAGGGGGTATAAATACATGGAAATCCACTGACGCAGCTGTAAGCTTTTCCATTATCAATCATAGGAACAGTACCTGCGGGGGAACCGTTGAAACAGTTCACGCCGACAAGCACATGCTTGCTTTTCAACCCGTTACACATACACTGTTTGAATGTAATGACGGGGGCATTTTTAAATCGGACAATGACGGTGCACACTGGACGGAACTCAGCAGCGGACTTGTTATCAGCCAGATGTACCGGCTTGCCGTTTCTCCTTCGGTAGCGGATGAAGTACTTTGCGGACTTCAGGATAACGGCACCAAAAGCTACAGTTCGGGAACATGGACTCATGTTACAGGAGCCGACGGTATGGAATGTGCCATTTATGCCGACGACAATAACAGACAATTGGCCACCTGGCAACAGGGTGGAATGTACTATACCTCGAACCACTGGTCAACATACTCAACCAAAAGATCGTCCAATTGGGGAAATGAATGGCTGGAGCCTATGATGCTCGATCCGGGACAGCACAACAGGAT
>JALVZH010000286.1 GCA_027022105.1 Bacteroidales bacterium
GTTTATTATCAATCTTTTACGACCACATACCGAAATATTGGCCTTGGTGCATCCCGACTTTGCCTTAGAGGGTTATTCCAAAAACAACCTGAAATACCTGACCAATTACGACCTGTTGGAAGCGCTTAATCATCAGCAGTTTTCCATCGGACACTGGGATGCCGTCCTGTCTGCCGGACACCCCAAATACATCCTGGCCAACGATGATGCCCACGATATCCGAAATCCCTTCCTCGTGGGCGTGGTATCCACCTACATCAATGCTCCGACCAATCATCGCGAAGACATCATTGCCGCCATGAAAGCCGGAAAAACCTATGGTTTTGTGCCCTATACTCCTGACAATGAAGACTATGACAAAAAAGCTGAACGGGCCAAACATTTGCCCCTCCTCAAAGAAGCCCGGTTAGAAGGCCGTCGTTTTTTTGTGCGGGTTGACGGCCAACCGGTAAGCATTACTTTTACGGGTCAGGGAGGCCGGGTAAAAAAAGAAGTAAAAAATTCCAACTCAGCATATTACGATTTTCAGGATGACGACACCTACATCCGCACCAAAATCGACTTCGGAAAAAAAGAATTTATGCTGCTCAACCCTATTTTCAGGTATAGCGGCAACAATCCCCTGCAGGAAGAAACAGCCTCCGTCAACTGGTGGAAAACCATTTTGTATCGCGGCATTTATTGGGTGTTTTTTCTCATTGTGCTTCGCCGGTTTTTCAAAAAAAGTTAAGTCAGTATGAAGGATTCGCCAACTTTTAATTATCGCAAAGCCCTGCTGTGGGTTCTTCTCCTGTCTTTTGTTTTCCGTGCATTTTTTGCCGCTGTCATCCAACTGGGAAATGACGAAGTTTATTACTGGTTGCTGGCTGCCAATCCGGCTCCGACTTACTTCGACCATCCGCCGATGTTTGCCTGGTTTATCAACCTTTTTTCCTTCGGACTGACATTCGATTCCGAAATAGCCGTCCGCATGTCGTCACTCCTGGTATTTTCGCTCAATACCTATCTTGTTTTCCTCATTGGCAAGGAGTTAAAAGACGAACGGACGGGTTTCCTCGCTGCCCTTCTGCTTCAAAGCAGTGTTTATACCTTTGTCATTACGGGTATTATGATTTTGCCCGACACACCGCTTGGCATTTTCTGGCTGCTGGCCATGCGCAGTTTTATCATTGCTTTGAAAAACGATGAGTTCGGTAAACGGGAACAACTTCATCTGATTCTTGCCGGATTATTTACCGGTCTTGCTGTAATTTCAAAATATCACGCCTTATTGCTGTGGGGAGGGGCCGGAGCTTTTATCTTGTTCCACCGTCGCAACCGCATGCTCAAACCTCACCTTTATATTGCTTTGGCAATCAGCCTCGGCATTATTCTTCCGGTAGTTCTTTCGGACAGCCAAAATGTGAGTTTTCAAACCAACCGCATTGATTTGTTCGGCCATTTCAGACCTCTGTTTCTGATGCGCGAATTTTTCGGTCAGTTGGCCTACAACAATCCCGTTAACGTCATCCTGGCCTTTGTTGCCCTGTTTTCTTTCAGGAAAAAGAAATTCCTGCCCAAAGACACCTTTGTCCTTTTGCTATGGTTTGCTCTGCCCGGAATACTGATTTTCCTTTTCTTCTCTTTTTTCAACTCCACCCTCCCCCACTGGTCGGCACCGGCCTACTACGCCATGAATTTTATTTCGGCAGCCTATCTCTCGAATATCAGCTCCAGGACGGTTCCGAAAGTGATTTCTACGGCCATCGGACTGACGGGCCTGGTTCTTCTATTGGCCTATGGACAAATTAATTACGGCCTGTTCAAGGGGGCTAAAAAAACAGCAACCATTGAAACTCTGGGAGAAAATGATGTCACGCTTGATATGTACGGATGGGATAAAATTGCGGAGGCATTTATGAAGAAAAGTTTTCAAAAGCATCCCGCAACCAAAACCATCGTTGCCCACAAATGGTATAATGCAGCCCATCTGGATTACTACCTCGCCCGACCCGGAAAACTGAAATTAATTGCTCTGGGAAGCCCCCTGGAC
>JALVZH010000287.1 GCA_027022105.1 Bacteroidales bacterium
AAGCGTTGTTTTGAGTAAAAGTGACATTGTTAAAAACCATCGGCCTTCCGCCACCGAAGTTAAGCACATGCCCCAGTGATACCGCCGAGATAATAAATGAGGAATCGGCATGCAAAGTCAGGTTGGCTCCGTTCAACAGCCAGACGGCAACAGGATGAACCCCGGTCATCGTCCAGGTTGTCGTACTCAGATTCAGCCCTCTTGTGGTGGTATCGTCGGACCGGAAATTTGCACAGAGCACCTTGTTTCCCTTTGTAAAAACGGCACCGTGCCACAAATGAATTTCAGATAATGTAGTAAAATCGTCTTCAAAATACCAACTGCCTCCCCTGCCGCTAAAAACAACAGCGCGTTGAAACGGATTTAATGCGGTTGTAATGGTTTCGCCGGGTGTTGACGATTCGAAAAACAGGGTTCCCTGTATTTGCCAGGTCAACGCCCCCGTTTCGGTTAACGACCCGAAAATGTGCAGATTATTGGTGTCGGAACCGCCAAAAACAACCGACGGAATCCCGTCTTCCCATGTCATATCTTTACAGACAGCATTTTCCGCATCAAGTGTTACGGCAGAACCGCCGTTAAACGAATTGGAATCGAAGAAAACATTGTCTATTTCGGTAGGACAACACTCACCTCCCGGTCCTCCCGACTGCGCCGACCAGTGGTTGTTGTCGGTCCAGTCACCGGTGCCGTTTACCCAGTAAAGGTTACGCCCTCCGGTAGTTTCTATGTTCCACCCTTCATTACCGCCAAGGTCAACCGAATGGTGTGCCGTAAACGGGGTATTGCCAATGGCTTTTAAATCACGAAGCGAAAGATACCGCCCCGTTACATTTGCCCCGGTGGCGTTCACCACCGACTGCACACCCAACGTATCGGAAAAGATACGGATGGGGGCTCGGCAGCTGCCGTCGAGATACCAACGACCGGTAATGGTCTGGGTGGAATTAATACCAAGGCTGTAACTGTAACCCTCATGGAACATCAAATCATGAAAATTGTTGTTGCCCCTGATATAACCGTCACCAATCAAATCGGCAGTTTGGAAACTGTTTTGTCCGGTGATGTATGAATGATGTACCACCCTGAAATAGTTTATGTTATTGGCACTGTCAACAGAAGCCCCCCGGTTGCAAAAAGCCGAATCGATTGTATTGGCACTTCGTATTGACAAGGTACCATTGGAAATTATTTTTTCAATATCATTAAAACCTTTAACCAAAGCGCCACTTTCAAACACTATTTTTTCCACCTTGCAATATCCTCCATTAAGGCTTCCTCCATGGCTGTAAAAGGCAAAATGGATGGTATCGGTTCCGGTTACATTGCCTGTTCCGTCAAAATAAAGGTCATGCAGGTTACAATCCCCCATAAGGTCTCCGTCATCTTCAAAAAACACATCGTGAAAGGAAACCCTTATCGAATCGTTAGTAATGGAACCCTGATGTAAAATATGCACATCGGGATAGGAAACCGGACCCCCGTGGTAATTACCCATAAATGTCTCTATTTGGAAATCGGCCCCCATGGCCTCCATTATAAGGTTCACAGCATCTATTTGCCATCCCACCACCTCAATTAACGACTGCCCCAGCAACAATGTACGGTTTGTCTGAGTCATAGAATTAAACTCGTAAGCATGAAATTTTTTATTGTTGGTATTTAAAGTTCCGTTGGTAAAATAGACTACGGCATTGCACATAAAGTCGTCTTCCAGTTTCCAACTGCCGCCTATTCCTTCGAACCAAACATTATTGATAATGGTATGGCCGGCCAACAACACCGAATGTTGCCCCGACTGCGCCTCAAATTTCACCTGTCCTTCATAATCGAGCATCATATTCGCCGACAAATAAAGCGAGCCAAAAATTCTGATGTTGGTGGTATCTTCTCCTTCGAGCACAGGATTACGGGTAACATTAATCCAGTTCAAATCGCGACAAACCGCATTTTTCAAATTAATATGGACTATCTGTCCGTCATCGGTAAAAGAATTTTCATCGAAATAAACATCATCGTTGGCCGTAGGCACCTGCGAATGCAATACCGTACCGCCACTGGTGGTAGCCCAGTGGTTAATATCGGACCACACTCCCGGTCCGCCCACCCAGTAATAATCTTCCGCCGCCAAATGCCCGGCAACACCAAGGTTGAACACCAATAACAGAATCAGCTGAGAAACAATTTTTAGTCTTTTCATAGTTGTACTATTTAAACTCGGAACACGGATAACGGCTTGTTTTTTTGCGAAATACCTTAACCAGCGAAATCTCTATCCCGCCAAGATAATTTGACGCTCCGTGCAATGCCGAAATATTTACATCGTAAGTAAGCATAAAATTGTAATTGCGATAATTGATACCCACGCCGGGGATAACATCCCTTGCCCAGCGGTACCACAATCCGCCTATCAGTTCAAAATCGCTGCTCCCGTAATACAGGTTACCCCCGAAAACCAGCTCTTGTGTAGAAGCCTGAACGGAATAAAAAACAGCTGGTACAAAACGGGATTTATTGTCAAGTGTTATTTCCATTCTGGCATGGGTTAACAGTTTCCAGTCTATGCGGTTATCAGCATCATAAAAAGAGGTTTTGGGTTTGTTTATGTGGTGCAATGCCGTACCGGCCTCCATTTTAACATCGCTGTTAAACAAATAAGAGATTAGCACACCAAAATTAATGTCCGGCGCAAATACCGACTGCGAAACAAAAGGCTCGTTGCTTCCCAGCGACGGATCGAATTTTACACCGTTCCATTGATCATCGAAAACAAGATTTGAGAACTGAACGGAACGATTGAGCAAACCTGCCGAAAAGCCCATGCTTACCAAAAATGTGTTGTAGCGGTTGAACCCCCTTGTAACGGAAAAAGAGAGTGCTGCAAAAGTATTGCTTAAAATACCGTCGCCCGCATGGTCGTTGTAAGCACTAAGCCCGACGCCAAACCAGGTACGGTTTACTTTTTTAAACGAGAAACGCCCGTCAATAAAAGCAGTATATGTTTTGTAAGGAACAGGAATGGTACGTCCCTGGTTTCGGTATATCAAACCCAGTCGCAACGGTTTGGCTCCCACCCCCGTAAGAGCCGGATTAACGGTTAACAGTGCATTGTAAAATTGTGAGAAATGAATATCCTGCGAAAAAATATTTCCGGCAATAAGGAATGACA
Source organism: Bacteroidales bacterium (assembly GCA_027022105.1). Taxonomy (GTDB): domain Bacteria; phylum Bacteroidota; class Bacteroidia; order Bacteroidales; family F082; genus Sulfidibacterium. Next base: position 3,170 of record JALVZH010000287.1, read on the forward strand.
AAATAAATACAAGATTTCTCACAGATATATTTCTATTGTTTAGTAATTGTCAAAAACAATGTGTCACAATAACGGTTCTCGCCGTATTTTATTTGGATACAGAACGTTATCCAACCCCATAATTTCCAACTAAACCGTTTTATTTCTCCATCCAAACTTTGTATCAAATATAAGACAATTAAAACGGATAAAACCCTTACAGCATACATTATTTAATGAGGAATTTTATCTCAACAGCGTCAAACTTCCCTGCAACCTTTTCTTTTCAACCACTCCCCTGCTGTTTATCTGCTCAAAGTCAGCTATCCAGAAATAGGTTCCTTCGGCCACCGGACGGCCTTTGTATGTCCCGTCCCATTTTTCATCTATACTGTTCAATACCGCCAAAACCTGTCCCCAACGGTTGAAAATTTCCATCTTGAATTTGGAAATGTTTTTTGCCACGGCATAAAAATAGTCGTTGTAACCGTCGTTGTTGGGGGTAAATACATTGGGAATCCAAATTGAGGAACAGGCATCAATAATAATGGTGTCCAGTTTTGTTTCGCAACCATTGGTTACACTTACCCAATAGGTTCCCGAATCTTTTGCAACAAAATAATTATTGGTACTGCTGTCCTGCCAGATGAAGCTATCGTAATTGGATATTGCCGTAAACAGAACGCTGTCGTCCTCGCACAAATAACCTTCCCGTTTCAGTTCAAGCGTTACGGCAGGATAATAAGTCAGGGTTATGGTGTCGCTTCCAGAGCATCCCAAGGTATCAAAAACCATTACCCAGTATTTTCCGGATTCCGAGGCTATGTATATGGAATCCTGCGAGCCGTCCTGCCAAAAGTATTGCTCAAAAGCCGGAACGGTTCGTAAAACCTTTACGGAATCTTTACACATCAATGTATCGGTTCCCAGTATGCCGGCGGGGACTTTGTCGGTTTGCAACAACAGGGAATCCCTTGCTGCGCAGTTGTTGGTGTCGGTTATTTCGAGCCAGTATATTCCGGCAGTATCGGCAATAAAGGAATTGTAATTGGAACCGTCCTGCCACAGGTAAGCGGCATAACCTTCGGGGCCGTTCAGGAAAATATAATCGCCGTCGCAAATGGTGGTATCGTTCCCTATGGAAAAATCAAACGTCATAAAGGTTTCGACAGTTACCGTATCGCTTGCCGTACAACCTGCCGAGTCGGTCACCTGTACCCAATAGATTCCGCTTTGGGTAGCAACATAAGCCGTATTACCACTGCCGTCCTGCCAGTAGTAGTTGATGTAGCCGGAACCCGGTGAAAGGGTTATTGATTTTCCGTAGCAGAATGAGGTATCGGGGCCCAAATCAATCTGAAAACTTTCCACATAATCTATCTCCACCGTGTCGGATGCCGTACCGCACTCATTTTCAACCGTAACCCAATAAACCCCCGATGTATCAACGAGATATACCGAGTCTGCGGAACCGTCCTGCCAGAGGTAAGAGTTGTAGCCGGGGCCGGCGTGGAGGAGGTAACCGTTGTCGGAACAGATGGAAGTATCGGGGCCTAAATCAACAAAAGGTTTTTTTAAAATAGTAACATAATTTGATGTGGAATAAGCATAACCATTAATCCAGACAAATAAAGTAACCAAATAAGTACCCGGGGAAGAAAATATGTGTCCGGGAAACATTTCTTTGGAGTGATTATAGCCACCTGACAAAACATCACCAAAATCCCATAAAACGGAATCCACATCTGTCCTGTTGGGGGCGAAATTGGTTGTATCCGAAAAACAAACATTTTCCCAGGTAAATGATAAATCAAAGAAATAGCTTTGAATAAAATTAGGAAGACCATAAATACACTTCTTACCTTCAAGATAAAAACCATCCTCAACAAAACCGCAGTTCACTCCTGCCATGTCAGGAAAGTTAATTACTCCAAGATACTCATCACCATTCAAATTTGTATGTTTAGACAGATATATTTTCCCGTCAATGGCCAGTTGCAATTCACCATTATGATAATTTGATACTGAACCTATTAAAACTTTCGAATTAATAATTTCCTGTGGAGAACCCGCACTTAAATCGTACTGATATACATTTGATCCGGCTAAATAATTACTCAGGTAAATTTTTTTACTATCCTGCGAAAAAGCAATTCCATAAAGAAGTCCGTCGAACTGATCAAAAGTTAAGGGATTCGAAATAATTCCCGTAGCCGCATCAAAATCAAAAAGTTCAAATGTATGAAGGGGACGAACAATTATTGCAAGTTTCTTCCCGTCGGGAGAAGCTTTCATATATGAATGTGTTTCCCCCTGGATTCCTGAATGAAATGAACCCACGTTTGTCTGAACTGGTGATGATATTCCATTTTTGGTTATCAGATACGTTAAGAAAATATCAGAATCCCATAAATGTGTAATTACCCAAATATCGGTGCCGTTAGCATGCCGTACGGCAGTAACCTTCTCTTCGGTAGGCGCTGCAAGGAAAATATTTTTGTCCGATGTTACCGCACCATTTCCATTATCCTGAGACATATCAACCACAGAATACCTTAGCCCGCCATCATATGATATTTCGGCATCAACCGTAAAAATATAATAAAGATTCTGATTCCCGGGGACAGGTACAATGATGGAAGATTGCGCCGATGAAGGATGTCCCATCAAGCCGGAACCATTAACCATTTCCTGATGATTTTTGTTCCATACCGTCATTCCATTGGTATAAAACATAAGATTTCCACCCGCATCGGCAATAGTGGCACACCCTTCGGGTTGGTACATTGCACTGTTGGTAAGTGCAACCGGTCCACCGGAATTAAAGTCCAATCCGGCATAATCACCAAAATACCAAATAGCGGCCTGTTTTTGAGAAAAAATTTCCAGGCTTAAGAATAATAAAAGAATTAAGAATAAAATATTTTTCATTTAAGCAAGCCTACCGGTATATTTTGAAGTGATTAAAAACAAAATTAGTATATTTTGAGATACAACACACTCGAAATACTATTTTTGTACTTTTATTTAACAGTAAAAAGAAAAATATTGAAAAAGCTTTAAATAAAATTTAGCTTGTAGAATAAAGACAATTGAAATGGACAACATTATTTATGATTATTTTCTAAAAAATTTCGGGCTTTTTTATTCATTTGATAAAGATAAAATTATTTATGGAAATAGAGGAGACAACCTGCATGGATCAATTATAATTCATCAAGTTAAAAAAGTAAATAATTTAACCAGAAATTATACGATCGGTAAAAGAGAAATTATTTGGAAAAAATGGAAAGGTGTTAACATTCCTTTCTTGTTTCACAACGACGATACCAATGAAATAATTACAGAAGAAAATAACGTTTATCATATTAATTATGACATTATTTTATCAGCTTTTTATTTTCTTTCGGGTTGGAGTGAAGAAACCTGCAAAAGCAAACCAATACCGGGCAGAATAAAATTTGAAAACAGTTTTATCAATCATTTGAAAACTATTGAAATACCGGTTGTAAATTATTATTTCGACATACTTCATGAGGCACTAATAAGAACAAAATCAGGAAAAAAGAAAGATGAACATGATAAATTCTTTTTTACAACTTGCAAACTATATTCTTCCCGACAAAGAATGGTTAAATTACTTTCATCAAATACTGACTTATCTTTCCTTA
>JALVZH010000288.1 GCA_027022105.1 Bacteroidales bacterium
CTGATTAAGAGTCAGCTGCTCTGCCAACTGAGCTACGGAGAGAACTCAAACAATAAAAAGGGATTCCCTTTTGACATTTAGCGGTTGCAAAATTACTTTTTTTTGAAAAGAGTGGAAAAATATCATGGAAAATTTTTCTGACTCCCGTTTTATATTTCTCCTACCTTTGTGTCACTTTTTAAAAAATGACGACAAACAATAACACATCTGGCAAAAGCGCTTTAAAAGTGAAAGAGGGAGTGAACCAACCCGACAGTGTAAATCCTTTGTTTAAACAACAATTAAAGCGGTTTAAAAAAACAAAAGTTGATATTGATGCCATGTTCAACGGCATTGTTGCGGGCGACAGAACAATGCTTAGCCGTGCCATTACCCTGATTGAAAGTGCGCTTCCCGCCGACGAACAACCGGCACAAGAACTTATTCAAAAATGCCTGCCTCATTCCGGCAACTCGTTCAGAATTGGCATTACCGGTGTTCCGGGTGTAGGGAAAAGCACTTTTATCGAAGCGTTCGGATTAAAACTAATTGAAAAAGGACACAAGGTTGCCGTACTGGCCATCGACCCCAGCAGCATGAGAACAAAAGGAAGCATTTTGGGCGATAAAACACGTATGGAACAGTTGAGCCAAAATGATAACGCTTTCATCAGACCGTCGGCAAGTGCCGGCACGCTGGGAGGTGTGGCACGCAAAACCCGGGAAACCATAATTCTTTGCGAAGCGGCAGGATTCGACAGGGTGTTTATCGAAACCGTAGGCGTGGGACAGTCGGAAACCGCTGTGGCTCAAATGACCGATTTTTTCCTCCTGCTGATGCTTGCCGGAAGCGGCGACGAACTGCAGGGCATAAAAAGAGGTATTATGGAAATGGCCGATTTAATTGTCATCAACAAAGCCGACGGCGACAACATCCAAAAGGCCGAACTGGCAAAACGGGAATTTAAAAATGCGCTGCACCTCTTCCCCCCCATGGAAAACGGATGGTTGCCACAAGTAGTTACCGCTTCGGCATTGGCGGGAACCGGGCTGAAAACCGTTATCAATCTTACGGAACAATTTGAAAGCCAGGTAAAAAGCAATGGGTATTTTGAAAAAAACAGAAAATCGCAAGACCTGGCACTTTTCGAAGAAAACATAAGAAACACGCTGATCGACAGGTTTTATCAGGACAAAAAAACAGCTCAACTGATAGAGCTGTATCGGAAAAAGATTGCTGCCAGACAAAAATCACCCTACGAAGCCGCTGCCGAAATACTCGGTAAATACTTTTCGCAAAGGCATTAAGCTGAGGTTCTGCAGATAATTCCCGTTCTTACTTCTGACATCTTATATCGGATATCTGACATCATCCCCGGTTTTTTCATATTCCGAGCCATCTTCACGGGACAGATTGCCGATAAATCTCCCCTCGTGTTTCTTTTCCAATTAAAATAACGGAAAAGATATCATTTCGGGGATTCATCGGGCGCGCCGGCCCTTTGGCTTACCTGTCAGCACCCTCTGAATTACGGGATGTAGTGTATGTTATGTTTTCCCACCCACGTCACTATTCCAATCCTCCGAAATCCGATATATATCGCTTTGTATCATAAAAAATTCGCTTACTTTTGCAGCCGTTAATTTTTTCATTAAACATTTGTTACAAAAACATTATGGCCAATCAGGAAGATATTTTCAAAAAGATAATAGCCCACGCCAAAGAGTACGGCTTTGTATTTCAATCGAGCGAAATTTACGACGGATTAAGTGCCGTTTACGATTACGGCCCCAACGGTACCGAGCTGAAAAAAAATATCCGCGATTACTGGTGGAAAGCCATGGTGCAGATGCACGAAAACATTGTGGGTATTGACGCGGCAATATTTATGCATCCCACGGTTTGGAAAGCATCGGGACATGTGGATGCTTTTAACGACCCTTTGATTGACAACAAGGATTCCAAAAAAAGATACCGTGCCGACGTGTTGGTGGAAGATTACATTGCCAAAATTGAAGGCAAGATAAACAAAGAGATA
>JALVZH010000289.1 GCA_027022105.1 Bacteroidales bacterium
AGGACCAATAAAAGTACAACAACCCGTGTAAGTCTTATAATTTTTTTCATTAAAAAACTCCTCACATATTCGTCAATTTCAAAACGATCCTGCGTTTACCATTCCACAGCACAACTCTCTTTTCATCGATTTTCACAACTTTATAACCGTTAATAACATCCCCGTTTTTCACAATCCGATCGTTAATCAAAGCGACGGAGCCATCCGTGCGATAACTGATAGCCTTAAGTTTAAAATGTGGACGGTAAATTTTTTTTCTACGCTTTTTCTTTGTTTCAATCTTCATTTCGTGCAAAAAAGGATCACTTCCCCATTTGGAAAAAAGGCTTGCCTGTAATTGATCGGCTTGTTTTTGTGCCACCGCTTTAGAGTTACTGGCCGGTGCGCTGCTTTCCTGTTCCTTGCCGGAATAAAAATTCACGTAGGTGTCTTTATGTGACATAAAATCAAAAATGGCATAAGCAAGAACAATTCCCAAAATAATAAACAAAATCTTTTGTGACTTGGTTAATTGGATTTTTTCCATCGTTACTCATTCCATGTGTAAAGTTTTGCTTCGACCACAGCCTGAATATCATATCCGTTATTATCTACCCGTTGCAGGGTAATTTCCTCCGGAATTATGTAAAACGGTAAGCTTCCCCAACTTTCGATATATTTCCCGATCTGCAAGTACCGCCCGATAAAGGAAATGCTTAACGGCAGCGGCACAATGGATTTCTTTTCCGCATCGAAATAATCTTTAAATCCAGGGGAAAAATCCGTTAACTTCAGATCATATTTATCGGCCAATCTACGCAATTCCTGAGTCACTTTGCCCAATTCATCTTTTCGAATAAATTTATCTTTTTCTTTCTGTAATTCTTTCTGTTCACTTTGAAAACGCGTTTTTATATTTTTTAAATTTATTTGTGCTCTTCTAGCCATAGCAACTTGCTGACTAACTTCGTTTAGTTTTGTATTAACCTCGTCCAGCGCCTGGACTTGAGGCAAATAGATAAACATGTACCATGTAAATAACAGCAATAGATAAACCGTCAATATCGTATAAAATCGTTTTTTACTCATAATATTCGTTCCCTTAAAATTTCAATGTCAGGCCGAATGTAATGACTTTTTTCTGCTGATCCCGTTCCTTATGATCCAGTTTGATCGACTTAAAAAACTTTAGATTATCAAGACTGTTGATAAAGTTAATCAGCTTAACATCACCGTTAACAAAATCTCCCTGAATTTCTCCTTCAACGGTAACGGCATATTTCGCCATATTTTTTATAGCCTCTTCATTTGCCAACTTTCCGCCGGATTCAAGTTTACGAAAGACAAAAGCATTCAAACGAATTTCTTTCGGGGTAATGTTACTAAACAGGCGCATCATTTCCAGAATGGGCGGCTGTGCTTCCACCTGGCTTTTCAAACTTGCGTTCTGCTTTTTAATAGTGCTTATTAATTGAAGAAGTTGTTTATAGGATTGCTCAAAAGGATTTAAAGCGATATATTCTTTTTCTTTTTCCTGAACCAACGCGGCCTGCTTTGTGTACAATTTATATTGCACAAAACTCATGTAACCTGCAATGAGGGTGGTTAAGAAAATAATGAAATATAACCAATAACCTAATTTTCGATATGAGGTGCGTTCTTTAAACTTTTTTGGCAATAGGTTAAAACCGTCATATTTTTGCAGCAGGGTTCCGACAGTCGTAAAAAACTCGCCGAATTTTATCTGCTCCGAAAGAGGCCGATCGGCCAGCCGAGGGAAAATAACAAAAATCGGAATATTTAATCTTGATTTAAGATAAGGTACCAAACTCTCTTTCTGGATGCCGTAACCGGTCAATAAAATCCGGTCGATATAATTATGACGATCATTCCCTTGAATAAAAGCAATTGAACGTAATATTTCGGAAAAAAACGTATGTAATACCGGATTTTGCTTCGATTTTAAATCTTTTAACTTTTCCAATAAGCGCTTGCGCAGTATACTTTCTTTATTCTCTTCTTCTTGTTTTGCCTGG
>JALVZH010000290.1 GCA_027022105.1 Bacteroidales bacterium
CGGAGTGTGTTGATTCGTTCAGTATTCAACGTGCATTTCGACCTGCAGCAGTTGCAAAAAGAGGAGATTAGTTATAAAAGCAAAATTATCGAATGGTCGCAAAAAAACAAAAGGGAGATTGAATTTGTTGTTAAAGAGGAAATGGAAAACGGCAGAACCCGTTATCATGTAACTACAATGATTGACGGTAAACCTTTTGCCTGTGCCCAGGATTATACTATAAAAGGTGCCGAAAATCTCTCGGCGGAAAAATCATGGGCATTGATTGTAGAAAAGGGCGAAGCCGGTTAACTAACGTGAAGTCTCTTTAAGCAGTAATTCTTTCAGTTGGTCTAATGTGTAAGCGTCCGAGACTTTAAAATCACCAATTTGGGTTCTTCTTAATTTTGATAAATAAGCACCTGAGTCCAAAGCTTTACCGAAATCGTAAACCAGCGATCTGATATAGGTTCCCTTGCTGCATTTTACATAAAAGTCAATATCCGGCAGTTGGGTTGTAAGGAGTTGAAAGTCATGGATAACCACACTTCTTTTTTTCAGGTTTGGCGATTCTTTTTTCCTAGCCAGTTCATAAGCGCGTTCGCCTTTAATTTTTATGGCAGAATAGGCGGGTGGCATTTGTTCTATGGTTCCGGTAAATTTTGGCAGGGTCTCTTTTAACAGTTTTTCCGTTATATGGGATGTGTCGTACCGGGCATCAATTTCCGTCTCTTTATCATAAGAGGGTGTGGTAGCTCCAAGTGTCATGGTACCCACATAAACTTTTTCCAGCCCCTGATAAAAATCAATTTCTTTGGTTTTTTTTCCTGTACAGATAATCAAAAGACCCGTTGCCAAAGGGTCCAGAGTACCGGCATGACCCACCTTCAGCTTTTTTATGCTGTATATTTTTCTGATAAAAGACCTTAAGAAATTAACAACATCGAATGATGTCCATTCCTCGGGTTTATCAATAAGCAGAACCTCACCTTTTTCGAAATCAAATGCCATTACGAGATGGATAAGTCAACACCAAACATGTATAAAATAATAATAATCAGCCCAACGGCAATGCGATAATAACCGAATATTTGAAAACCGTGTTTTGTTAAATAGTTTATAAACGATTTAATGGCAAAAAAGGCAACGATAAAAGCTACTACATTCCCGAAAATAAGAATATCGATATTGCTGCTGTTAAAGGCGGTGTAATTTTTCAAAAGTTTGTAGGATGAAGCGGCGAACATGGTAGGTACTGCCAGAAAGAATGAAAATTCGGCAGCGGTCTTTTTTGTGAGCTTTTGAGCCATTCCGCCTATAATTGTTGCTGCCGAACGCGATACTCCGGGAACCATGGCCAATACCTGAAAAAATCCGATTACCAAAGCTTTTTTATAGGTAACTTCCTGATTCTTATCGGGATTTTTAAACCAACGGTCAATAAAAACCAGCACGATTCCGCCCAAAATAAGCATTACGGCTACTACGTAAACGCTTTCTAACAACTCGTCAATATAATCGCTTAACAAAAGCCCGAAAAAGGCCGCCGGTAAAAATGCAACAAACAGTTTATAATAAAAGGTTAACGACTGAAAAAATCTTTTCCAATAGAGAACAACGACGGATAGAATGGCACCGAACTGAATATTGATAATGAATGCCTGTACAAAATCGTTGCTCTTCATCCCGAGAATTCCTTCAGTGAGTATCATGTGCCCTGTTGAAGAAACCGGCAAAAACTCGGTAAGTCCCTCGACAATTGCAATAATAAAAGCCTGCAACCAGCTCATGTCGTTGGTTGCTGCGGCAAATGCCGGGGTTAATGATTCCGGAAATGATTGAAAAAACAAAAAAAGAGGGTGTAGCAGTTGTGTCATTTCTTAAAAGCTGATGTAATCAATTGGTTTTCGGTTTTTTAATAATGGCGTAAAGCACTACGGCATATCCTGCCAGCACAAGTATGGGAGCTGCGGTTAACCGTTGAAAATTGAAAATACTTTCGTTAAATACCTGCGGGTCATCCGATTTTCCGCCAATCATCAGAAAAAAGCCTATAGCGCTAACCACCAGGCCAATGATCAATAATGTGTATTTTTCTTTGTTAAAAGCGAAAAGTATGCTTTTTTCCTGCTTTAAAGCCTTTTTGTGCTGTGACATTTTTTTGAATTTTGGTCAAAAATACATAGAATTTAATTCTGAAAAGCTAAAAAAATCATAAAAGATACAGTTTGTCGCTTTCCATCCTCAGGTACCTTCCTACGGCAAACCAGGTTGAAAGCCCTGAAATAATCACCCCTGTAAGCAACAATCCGGCATAAACAATGATGATTTTAACCCTGTCTTCGAGAAGTGCCAGTTCGGGAATATTTTCCCTTGCAATGATTAACAAACCGGTAAGTAGTATCAGTGCTAAAATTCCGCTGATAATTCCGTGGTAAATGCTTCTGACCACAAACGGTTTTTTGATGAACCCCTCCGTAGCACCAACCAATTGCATACCTTTAATAATAAAACGTTTGGAATAGATGGACAAACGAATCGTATTGTTGATAAGTGCGATGGAAATACTCAATAGCAATATGCTGATAATCAACGAAACTATTCCGATTTTTTTCAGGTTTTTGTTAATGGCATGAACCAGCGATTTTTGATAATAAACCTCTTTTACAATATCGTTATCAAGAAGTTGGGTTTCAATCTTTGCAATACTGTCATTATTAGCCCACGAAGCATTAAAACGTACGTCAATGGAGGGAAGTAACGGATTGTCGTCTTCTCCGATGAAGTCCACAAAATCGTCGCCGAGAGTTTCCGACAACCTTTTAACCGCCTCTTCGCGTGTGATGTATTCCGTAGATTTGACATAGGGCTTTACATCCAGACTTTTTTGCAGATAGAGAATATCCACCTCCTTTACACCTTGTTTAATTATTATCTCGAAGCCGATGTTTTCCTTAATGTAATTGGAAAGGGTTCGGGCATGAATCATCAGCAAAGCAAAAAAACCAAGCATAAACAAAACAAGGGTGATGCTTATGATGGTTGTAATGTAAGAGGTACTCAACCGGGTTCCGCTGTTTATTTCTCTTCTGTCTGCCATTTACGGGGCTAAATTAATATTTTTACGAGAATTTGTTTTTTGTTTAACGAATATTTTAATCTGATGCGACAATAAAATTACTCTGACAGATTTTTACCGGGAAAAACAAGAGATGTATTAATGAAGTGGAAAGGAGGATGCTCCGTTTATTAGAACTGAAATATTACCTTTTTGCTCTATGAACAGCAGTTGAAAATCGATAGTGTCATAAAAAATAGGGATGCCCGGCGGGTTTAATTTAAATTAATGGTTATATTTGTTCAGGTGAAAATATAAATTTATTGTTTAATTAATTAAATATCAAGCGTATGAAATTTGCAAGTGTGATTTTGTTACTACTCGGAATGGTCGCAGTTCCTTTTTCCAAAGTTCAGGCCCAGGAGGTAAAGGGCGACGATATTCTCGGCGTTTGGCTTAATGAGGATAAAGATGCCCACATTCAGATTTATAAAGAGGGCGACAAATATTTTGGGAAGATTATCTGGCTTAAAGAGCCGATTGATCCCGATACCGGAAAGCCGAAAGTTGATGATAAAAATGAGGACGAAAGCCTTCAAAATCGTCCAATTATGGGCTTGTTGCTTTTAACCGATTTTGTATTTGACGGCGATGATGAGTGGGAAGACGGCGAGATTTATGACCCCAAAAGCGGGAATACATATAGCTGCTATATGGAATTTCCCGACGAAGATAACAAAGATTACCTGAAAATCAGAGGGTACATCGGCTTTAGCCTTTTGGGCAGAACAACCTATTGGACCCGTGTGAAAGATTGAAATTAACAGGACTGTTTTATACGATTCCCGGGAAAGAAACAATAAACCGGATGATTATGCTAAAAAGGCTCTGTCTTTGCCGATTTTTCCCGTGAATTTTACATCCTTGTCATATTTGCCCTTACATTATTAACCTTTGCAACCGTGCAACACAGAAAAACTATCAAATAAGGGAGGTGAGTGTATTGTTAAGAAAAAAGAGAAAAGAAAAAAGAGAAAAATCTGCCTCTGGCTGATTTTATCTATGATTTCTGACATAAAACATTAAAATATCACATAAAACATCCTGACACACTTCTTTTTCAATAAAATAACGTCAATCTTTTTTCGCCTTTCGTACACAAGCCTCAACCACTCTGTCAAACTCCGGATTGTTATTAAACGACCGGAAATACTTGCTCTTTTTTATTCGTTCCGGTTCGTCAAACCCCATTTTAACAGCCTTTTTTAAGTTTGGGATTACATGAGCGGTATAATCCCCGGCGGCATAATATTCGGCGAGCATAAAATATACTTCCGGATTTTCGGGGTCGGATTTTTTGTAAATCATCAGAAATTTTGCCGCTTCATTCAAATTGTTATTTGCAAGTGCCGGTTTTGCATACAGGTAAGAGATAAGACTCAGATAACTGAGCAGTCGCTGATTAATCAGTCGCTCCTCTTTGTTTTTAAGTGTTTTTGTATTTCGATAAATTCCCGACAGTTCTTTTTTCCACCAAATGCTGTCTTTTACCTCCATGGCACGGAGAAGCTCTTTCTGCCGGTTTTGTTCCAGTGTAAGCATCTTCTGATGGCGGTACCGGGCTGTATTCAAACTTTTATTATTTTTAATATCCTGAAGTTGTTTTTTACAATTATCTGTAGAAATCAATCCTTTAAGAAAATCAATCTCTTTTTTACAACTCCGGTATGCTGTCAAAATATCTTTTTCCCGTAGTGCCGATTCAATCTCTTTTTCCGTGACATATTGGAAAGTGCCGATGATTTTCTTGTCCTGAGCTGTCAGGTTTCTTTGCATGGCATCCAATTGAAGAAGTTGAAAAGCCTGATCCATAACCTCTTCAGGCGGCCAGTCATGTTTGCCCTCAAATGTAAGGAAAGCATTTTTTATTCCAAGTGCCTGCAACTGCCTGTACAGGGTTTCCAGTTCCAGATAATTGAAATCCCTGTTTCCGGCTATGCCGATAAAAAAGAAGTCGGGATTGGGTTTGTACCTTTCGTTTGGAAAGCCTGCGGCACAGGCAATAACGCCGGCAATGTTTCTGTTATTCAGCCCTATGCCCGATGCAATGCGGGCTCCTCCCGAAAATCCGGATACATGTATTCTTGCAGGATCAAAAGGGGTTCTTTTTTCAACGTCCTCCATAAAACGGTATAAAATTTTGTTTCTTTCGGCTTTTTGCAATCCGTTTTTCGAGTTGTTGCTTCCCGCAATGATAAAGCCGTATTTCCGTGCGAGGTGATGGTATTTTTTAACCGGGAGAGCACCTCTGGCATGGGCGTCGAAGAAAAATATAATTGGCAAAGTTCCTTTTTTATCCGGAATATAGATTGCATAGCTTTGGGTGGTGTCGGCAAGGGCTTTTACCTGTGTAAGAATTGTGTCTTCCGGCAGTACGGGGATATGAGTTGTTGTTGCGGTGTTCTTTTTTTTCTCCTTTTCCGGATTTTGATTACACGACGAAAGCCATATTATGCTTCCGGCCAGCAGGGGCAAAACCAGCCAAAATACAAGAAACCGGATACTCTTATCTTCATTTGTATTGAATTTCAAAAACATTGTACTTTATTATTAACTTTGCATTTGCAAAACAGTTGTTATCGAATGAATATTTTTTTCAAAAATACATTTTTTACCCTTGTGTTGTCGGGTATTATTGCCGTATTGTTTCCGGGGTGTGGTATTTATTCTTTTACGGGAGCCTCCATCCCGCCTGAGGCAAAAACGGTTTCCGTTCAGTATTTTCCAAATAAGGCACAGTTAATCGAACCCTTACTGAGCGAGGTGTTTACCAATACTTTAAGAGACCAGTTTACTTCGCAAACCAACCTGACTATGGTGGATAACAATGGCGACCTTGCCCTGGAAGGCGAAATAGTTGATTACAAAATATCGCCCGTAGCCATTCAAGGCGACCAGACCTCGGCAATGAACCGGCTTACCATTACCGTGAATGTCAGGTTTACCAATAAATATGAACCCGACAAAGATTTTGAAACCAAATTCACCCAGTTTATCGATTATCTTTCTACGGAAGATTTCAATTCTGTTAAAGCACAGTTGATAGAACAAATCACAAAAGATTTATCCGACAATATTTTTAACAAAGCCGTAGTAAACTGGTAAATTAAAAATCAAAAATTATGAATAAAGATCAGTTTATCGATTGTTTGCATCATCCGGAAAAACTGAAAAATATCGACCTTTCGGAACTTACGCTTTTGGTAAACGATTTTCCTTATTGCCAGACCCTGCGTATTATGCGTGTTTCGAAATTGTACATCGATAAAAATATACTTTTTGAATCGGAGCTGAAAACCACAGCCGTTTTTGCGGGAAGCCGGAAAATTCTAAAAAGACATATTGACAGGTTAAGTAATGAAAAAACCCGCATATATCTGCCTGACGAGGAAAACCCCGAAAAGGAAGAAAAAGCAGCGGCGCAGGAGGTGGTAGATACGCACATAAATAAGGAGTCTGATACTGTTGTGGAGGATGTGGAAAGGAATGTGGAAAAAGAACAAGCAAAGGAGCAACTGAAGAAGACGCATAAAAAAGAAAATGAAACAAAGCAGGAGACGAAAGAATCAGGCACAAAAAGAGACAAAACACACGTTGCGGAACACCGCGACGAGGTAACTAACAGAAAACTGACACTCGAGGAGCTGAAAAAAATTGTTGAAGACAGGATTCGTGCCATTGAGGAAGAAAAGAAAAAATCGGGAAA
>JALVZH010000291.1 GCA_027022105.1 Bacteroidales bacterium
CCGGATAACCATACCAAACCTTAAAATAATTTTTTTTGTTAGTAATAATCGGGATTGAAGGGACGTTATAGTTTCATAACATAAATTAACCGTTATGCAACATAAAAATCCCGCTCTGTTGGTAATGTTGGTTTTACTCTCTTTTATTGCCAACGGACAAAACGACACCACAAATCTTTCCCGCGAAAATGCCCTTAAAGTTTATATTGATTGCGACTATTGCGATCAGCAATACTTTAAGGAGAATTTTACTTTGATCAACTATGTTCGCGACAGGAAAGAGGCCGACGTTCATATTATTATTACCAGCATTGAAACCGGCAGTGGCGGTGATAAGTTTACCCTTCAGTTTATTGGAAGAAACAGTTTTTCAAGGCTTTCCGATACCCTCTCTTTCAGCCTTCCTTCAGATTATACCGACGACGAAGAGAGGTCGGAATTACTGAAACACATTCAGTTAGGGCTGGTTCCTTACATATTAAAAACACCCTTTGCCAATAAAATTAATATCTCATTTGTAAGCAATGAAGAAACCAAAGAGGAAAAAGACCCATGGAAGAACTGGGTGTTCGAAATCTATTCAAGGGGGTACGGACAAAAGGAAAAATCATATTCACAAATGAACATCAATTCGGGTTTGTCGGTAGATAAAGTGACAAAGGATATAAAAATTCAGTTTAATCTCCGGAACTATTACACCGAATCAAAATACAGACTTTATGATAACGATTCACTGGTTTATAAAAACGACGTTTACACGCGGGGTTATTCATTTAACAATTTGACTACCTGGAGCTTTGGAAATCACTGGGGAGCAGGATGGTTTGCAGGCGTCAGGAACAGCACGTACAACAATCTTAAACTAAAAGCCAGTATCACCCCTGCAATAGAATACAATCTCTTTTCTTACGAAGAAGCTACGCACAAACAATTGCGTTTCTTATACTCAGTGGGTTATGTACATACGGATTATATTGATACAACCATTTATAACACGTTGCACGACCGTTTGTTTGAGCAGGAGTTTCATGTTTTATTCCGCTATGTTGCAAAATGGGGTTCCATAGACGCCAGTGCCAGTTGGGAAAATTATTTGCATGACTTTAACCTGTACAGCATAGGTGCTTTTTTGGGCACATCCATACGAATTGTTAAGGGGTTATCTTTTGATTTTTACGGCAGTATTGATATCCCGCGAAACCAAATCGGCCTCAGGAAAGCAGGCACCACTCCCGAAGAGATATTAACCCGACAGCATGAAATGCAATCCAACTATTCCATCTGGCTAAACGCCGGTCTTTCTTATACTTTCGGGTCTATTTATAATAATGTTGTTAATCCGAGGTTTGAGTAATATTGAAACACGCGAAAATCCTGTAAATTTTGCATTACAGTTAGTTTTTCAACAGAGTGTTCCGACAGGCCGGCAAAAGAGCCGGTACATCCAATGAATCCCCGGATATTGTCTGCACCATATGGTGATTTTGAAAAGAAGCACAAACAGAGATTCATCGCCATTCCAACCTTATGTCCAGCCTGTAGATATCTCGGAATTGGGACGTGGGGAGTGGGATTTTTTCTCAACCTGACGGAGTCCTGCCCTCAAATCAGCGTTCAATCCGTCAGGTTTTGGTTCACCCTGAAGGAGCGAAATATCATTAGCACCATACAAAGCTATGCGTAGTGCGGTGCGGAAAAAAAGAGGATTGGTACAGAAGTACCGGAATAATCAATTTTCAGCAATAAAAGAGCTGTCATACTCATTCCTGTTTCCGGGCAAGAACCCGAACCTGCAAAAGCTTCCAAAACTACTTGCGGGCAGGCCGCCCAAAACGTGAGGATGGGGGCAGCGTGAATGCCGAAAGGCTTACGAAAACGAGCAAAAGCGCTTGCGTTTCGGCTTCAAACCGTGAGGTTGGCCGGTGGGGTGGCGTTTGATTCCGACTCTTTTGCCGTAGCCGTTGCCTTTCGGCAGAGCGGGCAGGAAATCGTTTTGGTCGCTTTCTTTG
>JALVZH010000292.1 GCA_027022105.1 Bacteroidales bacterium
TACCCGAAGGAGCCAAAAAACGATAAGACCACTCGTCGGTGGTCAGATTTACAGCTTCATCCAAAGGCAATGGTCTGTTTCCGACAATAGACATATCTCCTTTTATTACATTAAAAAGTTGCGGTAATTCATCAAGATGTGTTTTTCTTAAAAACCTGCCCACTTTCGTTATCCTCGGATCTTCATCATCGTCAACCTTAAAGAAAATTTTGTTAATCAATTCACTTCTTCTTTTTTTCAGGTAAAACGATTCACATATTTCCTTTCCATCCACATAAATAACCTGCGAACAAGGTCTTCCAAGTCTTTTACATTCAGGGCATTCGCCTTCAAATTCATTATTACCGTTGATTTTTTTATATAAATTTCTGTCCTGCAACGTTTCTTTCCTGAAATCGGCATCATACACCATTGTCCTGAATTTATAGAAATTAAAGGCACGAAAGTTAGTCCCTACCCGTTTAGACACATAAAGCACAGGCCCCCTGGATGTTAACTTAATAACCAGTGCTATTAAAATCATTAATGGCGCAGTAATAATAATCAATAGTAATGAAGTGGTAATATCGAACAATCTTTTCAAAAAACCCCTACGAAATTGCCTTGCAACTATTTTTTTCTTTTTGAGCCCGATTATCCTTTTCCCTGTTAATTCAACCTTCCTGATGTCATTTATAAAAACCTCTTGTCTGTCTGTTGTCATACCCCCGTATCCGGTTAATGCTTGTAAAATTTTATTTTATTGTAACGTTTTTTTAAATAAATGGTTACATTTTTTTCATAAATGTTTCATTAATTATTAAAAAACATTTCAACACGTTTTAATTCAATTACTTAAAAAATCAAAAAAATAACTTTCAAAACATTAAACTGTATAGTTTTGTAAAAAATAAATAGAATAACCTGAAAAGGAAATGCAGAACACTTCATCAACGGGACGTTTTAATAAAAGATTAAGATTTGCAATACGGCTATCACTGCTTTTATTGGCAATAAATATGTCGGGAATATCATTGTATGCAACCGGCTTGTTAATCCCCATGGACAATGCGCAAACAAATCACCTTAAAGCCTATGGAATTGCCTATTGGGTTTTAACAAAAAATGCAGAGATAAGCTGGCTGCTCAACTACAGGGGAGGAAGTTATCTAATGGCTTACAGCCAAAAGGTAGCTGACGAATGCACTATCAGAAATGTCAGTTACGAAGTATTGAGCGATGCGCAGGTAGCTGCTATCAGGCAGGAAATTGCCCGTCCCGATGTAAATATGGATGAGGTAAAACTGCAAAAAGCCCCCCGCATTGCCGTATATTCGCCGAAAAACAAACAACCGTGGGACGATGCTGTAACGCTGGTACTTACCTATGCGGAGATTCCATACGATGTTATTTATGACCAGGAGGTTTTAAGCGGAATTCTGCCCACCTATGACTGGCTACACCTGCACCACGAAGATTTTACCGGACAATACGGTAAATTCTGGGCACATTACCGGAACTTTCCCTGGTATCAGGAAAACGTGAGAGCTGCTGAGGAAACAGCACATAAGCTCGGTTTTAAAAAAGTTTCACAATTAAAACTGGCCGTTGTGAAAAAGATCAGGGATTTTGTCCTTGGCGGCGGATACCTTTTTGCCATGTGTTCGGCTACCGACAGTTTTGATGTGGCATTGTCGGCTGACGGAGTGGATATTTGTGATGTGATGTTTGACGGCGACCCCATGGACCCGGATGCACAATCAAAACTGAATTATACGCCCTGCCTTGCCTTTAAAAACTTTCACATCGTCACCAACCCTGCAGAATATGAAATTGCAGACATAGACGACACCTATACACGTCCTAGGACATTGAACAAAAGCAATGACTTTTTCAGTTTATTCGATTTTTCAGCCAAATGGGATCAGATTCCCACGATGCTGTGCCAGGATCACGAGCGGATTATTCACGGGTTTATGGGGCAGACAACTGCGTTTAACGAAGATGTAATAAAATCCAATGTTATTATTATGGGTGAAAACAAATCGGCCCACGAAGCACGTTACATACACGGCGAACTGGGTAAAGGTTTCTGGACATTTTACGGCGGCCACGATCCGGAAGATTACCAGCACCGTGTCGGAGACCCCCCAACCGACCTCAATCTGTACCCAAACTCACCGGGTTACCGTTTGATTTTGAACAACATTCTCTTCCCGGCTGCAAAAAAGAAAAAGAGGAAGACCTGACAGGAAGCAACCTGCGATTAGTCACCGAATAAAGGTTACAGATTAAAGGTTCCATTTTCAGGTTATATATTCCCTGCTCTCATTTCGGGCGGGTTTATCTAACACTCTCTACACACCATAACAAATTGATTTATTGATTATAACAACCTATTATTTATAGTAGTTAAAAATTATCATTATTTTTGTTTTTTTTATTGCAATCCGGATTTTTAATCTAATTTTGCATTGTTATTTTATTAACAATTAACTCAATCAAAGATGAACTTAAATCAAATAATAAGCAACCTGGAGAAAAAACATCCGGGTGAGCAGGAGTATTTACAAGCGGTGCGCGAAGTACTCGAAACCATTGAAGAAGTGGTTAATGAAAACCCGCATTTTGAGAGTGCCGGTATTATTGACAGAATAGTTGAACCTGACAGGGTTTTGATGTTCAAAGTGCCCTGGGTTGACGATAACGGAAAGGTACAGGTAAACCTAGGTTACCGTGTACAGTTTAACAACGCACTGGGCCCTTACAAAGGCGGATTACGTTTTCACCCCAGTGTAAACCTCAGTATTTTGAAATTCCTCGGTTTTGAACAGATTTTCAAAAATGCGCTTACCACGCTTCCCATGGGTGGTGGCAAAGGTGGTTCCGACTTTAATCCCAAAGGAAAATCGGACGGTGAAATCATGCGTTTCTGCCAGGCCTTTATGCTGGAACTGTGGAAACTTATCGGTCCCGAAACCGATGTTCCTGCCGGCGATATAGGTGTTGGCGGAAAAGAGATTGGCTACCTCTACGGAATGTATAAAAAACTGGCCAGGGAAAACACAGGAGTACTTACCGGAAAAGGCCTCGGCTGGGGCGGCAGCCTGATACGTCCGGAGGCTACCGGTTTCGGAGGCGTCTATTTTACCGAAGAGATGCTTAAGATGATGGATGACAATTTTGAAGGCAAAACGGTTACGGTTTCCGGTTTTGGCAATGTTGCCTGGGGTGTGGCTCTTAAAGTTACCGAATTGGGAGGAAAAGTGGTTACCATTTCCGGCCCCGACGGATATGTTTATGATCCCGAAGGAGTTTCCGGCGAGAAGATTCATTATCTGCTCGAGTTGCGTGCTTCCAATCAGGATATAGTAGCTCCCTATGCCGAAGAGTTTCCCGAAGCCAAATTTATTCCGGGAAAACATCCCTGGGAGGTAAAATGCGACATAGCCATGCCTTGCGCCACTCAAAACGAACTGAACGAAGAGGACGCCCGCAACCTCATTAATAACGGAGTAAAGGTTGTTGCCGAGGTTTCCAACATGGGATGTACACCCGAAGCCATAAAACT
This sequence comes from Bacteroidales bacterium, assembly GCA_027022105.1. Classification (GTDB taxonomy): domain Bacteria; phylum Bacteroidota; class Bacteroidia; order Bacteroidales; family F082; genus Sulfidibacterium. The sequence continues at coordinate 3,551 of JALVZH010000292.1, forward strand.
GTTCCACGATAACAAAATTCCATTTGGTCCCGGAAAAGCCGTAAATGCAGGCGGTGTAGCCGTATCAGGACTGGAAATGACACAAAATGCCATGAAACTGGGCTGGACAAAAGAGGAGGTGGATGCCAAACTGCTTCAAATTATGCGCAATATACACGAGGTTTCCGTAAGATACGGTACCGAAGACGACGGGTATATCAATTACGTAAAAGGCGCCAATGTGGCAGGTTTCCTCAAAGTTGCCAATGCAATGATCGATCAGGGAGTAATCTGATATGACTCATTTTGATGATATCAGTCTCATTTTGATACAACAGCTAAACCGCAATATTATTCTATATAATTGATATATTGAATAATACAAAAACGGAATATTAATGGATTAAAGAATAACCGAAGCTTAAGCAAAAAAGTTCATTGATAAAAGCTTCTCTTAATTTCGGATCTGAGTTTGTGATTCTACTCGAAAGAATCCACCTGAATATTGAAATGACGCCAAATGTGTTGCCTTCGCTTTCGGGCGAAGGCCGCCACGGGGTCAATGTGAAAATGAAAAAAAGTAACTACCATTAAATCATTCCTCACAAACCACTCGGAAATTAAGTACATATAAAAGAAAAATTGGCAGCCTGTTTGGCGATAAGGAAGCCGGATGTCAGAAAAACAATGAAAGTGCTCTCCCGATACAAAAAAACAACAAATTTCTGTCCTGAAATTCTTACTCACCCGAACGGTGCCGGCGCTTATGGTGCTCGTAAGTAACGCCTGTCCACATTACAACCAGCCAGCCTATCATCAATAATATACCACCAACCGGTGTGAGTTTACTCAGGGCGCCAAAACTCATTTTGGTTAATTCTACGGTTGACGTCAAAAAGATGGTTCCCGAAAAGAATGCTACTCCGAAAACAAACAGAAAATAGATTGATTTGATATAACTACGGTGTACATACCGATTCATAAAGGCAACGGCAAGCAGTGCAAGCGTATGGAACATAAGAACCTGAACCGCTATGTCGTATGCATGCAAATGATTCGGATTTAGATTATCATACATTACATGTGCCCCTAATGCAGACATAATCATTCCGAAAAACCCCAAAATTCCAACTGTTATTAAATATGCTTTTGTCATAGTTAAATAATTTGCAGCTAAAATAGAAAAAAATAAAACTACCTTTGCCCCTAAAAATATTAGCTATGAACACATCGGTAGAAATAAGTTACTATCCTCTTAATGTGGAGTTTATACCTCCCATAAAAGATTTTATTGACAGGTTGCATCAATACAAATCGCTAACCGTGAAAACCAACGGCATGAGCACACAGGTTTTCGGTGAATACGACGATGTAATGGGTGCCGTAACCGCTGAAATAAAGAAGTCGTTCGAAATACCCCATTCGGTATTTATCTTAAAAGTTATCAATGCCGATCTCAACCACGTTGTTAAAGATTAGCTTATGAGTTTTCAGGATTTTTATACCGTTTTAGAGCAAAACATACTCGATTCCAGCTGGCTTGAGATTGTGGCGGCAGCTTTCGGGCTTATCAGCGTTTGGTATGCAAAAAAGGCCAATATTCTGGTTTATCCCACCGGAATCGTCAGCGTACTTGTCTATGTATATATCTGTTTTAATGCACAACTATATGCCGACATGGGTATCAACGCATACTATTTTCTGTTCAGTGTATATGGCTGGATAAAATGGTCGCAGAAAACGAAAAACAAAAAGGAACGCCCCATAACCTTTTGTCAAACAAAAAATTGTCTGGCAACTATTTTTCTCTTTGTGCTTTCCATAGCGGTAATTATTTCGCTGCTTAAAATCTTCAAAAGCGACGACGCACAATACTGGGCTACAAACATTCCTTACATCGATACCTTTACCACTTCGGTATTTATCATCGGTATGTGGTTGATGGCCATAAAAAAAGTGGAAAACTGGATTTTCTGGATTTTGGGAGATGTGATTTCGGTACCGCTGTATTTCTACAAAGGATTGGTATTTACCAGTTTGCAGTTTTTTGTTTTTTTAATTTTAGCCGTAATGGGATATATTGAATGGCGAAAACTGGCACAAAAAGAGCAGCAGGTTGTTGAAACGAATTAGCATAACAGGCCCCGAATCAACGGGAAAATCGGTATTGGCAGGGCAACTGGCCGGCTATTTTCATGAACCCTTTGTACCCGAATATGCACGTGAATACCTGCAAAACAAGGGAACGGAATACACATTGGAAGATGTATTGAACATTGCCCGAGGACAACTGGCACTGGAAAACCGAACGGCGGAGAAAGCGGACAAACTCCTTTTTTGCGATACCGATATTTTGGTAACCAAAATATGGTGTTCGGTACGGTTCGGTAAAGTTCCCGGGTGGATTGAAGAGCAATTCTTAAAACACAAATACGACCTTTATCTGCTTTGCTTTCCCGACCTGCCATGGGAACCCGACCCCCTGCGCCAAAACCCCGGGGATAGGGACAAGTTGTTTGAATTGTACGAAAAAGAATTAAAACAATCGGGCATGAATTACCGTATTGTTTCGGGACAGGGCAATCAGCGTTTGGAAAAAGCCGTTACATTTGTACAGGAAATAGCAACACTTTGAAAAACAAAAACAGAAAACAACCGAATGTTCTCCATCTGGCGCGGTGGTACCCCAATCGCTACGACCCTATGTTCGGGTTGTTTGTCCGAAGACACATTGAGGCTGTTTCGCAATTTACAGATGTATCAGTGGTTTATGTTCATCCTGTGGAAAAGGGGCTGCTGAAAACAAAATACGAGGTTACCCTTTCCGTTAATCCGTTTCCTGAAGTCATCGTTTATTACGTTTCGGATAAAAACACACCTGTACCTTTAAAATTATTCCGGTTTTTAAAAGCGGTTTGGCTGGGAATAAAAAAAGCAAAAGAGACCGGCGGACGGTTTCAACGGGTTCATGTTCATATTTTAACCCGTTTGGGTGTGGTGGCGTTGTTGTTAAAATACATGTGGGGAACACCTTATGTTATCACCGAACATTGGTCGAGATACCAGCCGGTTACGGGAAATTACAAAGGATTTTTGCGTAAACTTACCACAAAAACCGTTGCAAAAAAAGCCGCAATAATTACCACCCCCACCCAAAATCTGGCGCAAGCCATGCAAAAACAGGGATTGAGAAACCGGTACGAAATCCTGCCCAATGTAATCAATCCCGTTTTCTTTGAAGAATATCCCGTTTTAAAGAATGATAAATACCGGTTTGTCCACGTCAGCTGTTTTGAAGACCGCTCGAAAAACGTTAGCGGCATTATCAGGGTGGTAAAAGAATTAAGCAAAAAACGCCATGATTTTGTGATGACCCTTATTGGCGAAGGAATGGACCTGGAACGCATGAAATATTTGGCCAAAAGTCTTGAAATTCCCCGGGAAACACTTGTTTTTACGGGGCTGCTCGAAGGGGAATCTCTCGCCAGCGAAATGGCAAAAGGAGATGCACTTATTGTATTCAGTAATTATGAAAACATGCCGGTGGTCATTAATGAGAGTTTTGCTTTGGGAATTCCCGTGGTTGCCACATCGGTTGGCGGTATTCCCGAGGTACTTGACCGTGAAAAGGGAATACTTATTCCTCCCGGAGATGAAAACGCCCTGCTACATATAATGGAAGAATTAATTGAAGGAAAACACTCGTTCGACAGAGAGAAATTAAAAACTTATGCATATAAACATTTTTCGTACGATGCAGTGGGCAGGCAAATTGCAGCACTTTATTATTGAATATTATAAACTTATCAAACAACAATAAATGTAAAATCAACAACTACCGGTAAAAATTTACCTTAATAATACTTACCCGGAAGCAGATAATTTCTCACATAATCGGTTACCCCGTCTTCTAACGATGTGAAAGGTTTGGTATATCCGGCTTTTCTCAGCTTTGTCATATCGGCCTGCGTAAAATACTGGTATTTATCACGGATATCTTCAGGAGTATCTATAAATTCGATTTCGGGTTCCTTATCCATTGCATTAAAGGTTGCTTTGGCAAGGTCAAGAAATGTTCGGGCTTTTCCCGTACCGAGGTTGTACAAGCCGGAAGCCGGACGGTTGTCCATAAGAAACCCGATTACATCCGCCAAATCCTTTACATAAACAAAATCGCGCAATTGCTCCCCATCTTTAAATTCGGGATTATGCGAGCGGAACAGCTTTACTTTTCCCGTTTCATTAATCTGATAAAAAGCATGCAAAATTACCGATGCCATTCTCCCTTTGTGATATTCGTTGGGGCCGTAAACATTAAAAAATTTTAATCCTGCCCAAAACGGAGGCTGCTTTTCCTGTTTCAAAACCCATTTGTCAAACTCATTTTTTGAAATACCATAAGGATTCAGCGGTTTCAGCTTTGCCACCACCTCATGATTGTCGCTGTATCCCAACTCGCCCAGTCCGTATGTTGCAGCCGAAGAAGCATATATTAACGGAATTTGCTGTTCCGTACAGCGGTTCCAGATTTGTTTTGAATATTCAATATTCAGTATTTCAAAAACCTGCATGTCAAATTCGGTGGTATCGGTTCTGGCTCCTATGTGCAAAACAAAGTCAATTTTTCTGGCATTTTGATCAAACCACCTGAACAGGTCGTCACGGTCAACGGCTTCCGCATATTTTTTACCTTTATAATTATTCTCTTTTTCTCTTTTGGAAAAATCGTCGGCAATTACAATATCGTTTAATCCTTTACCGTTTAAATATCCGAGGATAACACTGCCGATAAATCCCGCAGCACCGGTTAATACAATCATGTTTATATGTTTTAGACGCACAAAAGTACATCATTTGCGGCATTTATTGCGGGTCTTGCTATCTTTGCAACGAAAATATTGAGATGGAGACAAAATTAATAGTTGACAGCGGTACCACAAAAACCAGATGGGTTTTTCTGAAAAACGGAGAAAAAACTCTGGACATTACCACAGCGGGATTTAATCCTTACTACATTACAAAAAACAAAGCGGGATTTTTTTTCAGGGAAATAGTACCTGCACCATTAAGCGGTTTGTCCCCCGGTTTTATATATTTTTACGGCACGGGTTGTTCATCCGGCGAAAACTGTAGTCTTGTGCGTTCGTTATTCTATAATTCTTTTCCGGAATCCGACATTACCGTTTGTCACGATTTAACAGGAACCGCAGTTGCACTGTTCGGTAAAGGCAAGGGGGTAGCCTGTATATTGGGAACAGGTTCCAACTCGTGTGTTTGGGACGGAAAAACCGTAACGGAAAATGTACCATCGCTGGGGTGGATGCTCGGTGACGAAGGAAGCGGCACCTATCTCGGTAAACTTATCCTGGCGGAAGTGCTTTCGGGCAAAGCAGATAAAGAACTGCAATATTTGTTTTACCGTTATACAAAAATGGATTTCACGGAAGTTTTGCATAAATTATACAACTCGGGAGAAGCAAACCGCTGGATTGCATCACTCTCCCGGTTTGCCGAGGAATATAAAGACAACAGAGAAATAGCAAGGCTTATCAGAAAAAACTTTGAGGATTTTTACCGTGAACAAATTGGCCGGTACGATAACATCCACAATTTGGATATCGGTTTTATAGGTTCCGTAGCATACCATTTTCAGGATATATTAAAAGAGGTGATGCTACAATACGGTTTACATGTATCCAAAATTCTAAAAGAACCCATGGAAGGATTGATTGCATATCACAAAAACAACTAACAATGAGGAATCCCATAAAACACCTGATAATTATAGCGTTAGCTAACATCGTATTGCTTTCAACGCTAAAAGCACAACAACCTTCCGAAAAAAGATCCGGAGAAATTACGAGAATTCTTTTTATCATGGATGCTTCACGAAGCATGGCAGGTAACTGGCAGAGGGAAGAGAAGTTTATCCTTGCGCGCAATTTGCTTTTCCACGAATTGGACAGTCTGAAAGGAATGCCCGGCCTCGATTTTGCTCTGCGGGTTTACGGTCACCAGCACCATTATCCGCCACAGGTCTGCAACGACACCCGGCTTGAAGTACCATTCGGAAAAGACCGCCCGGTGGAAAGAATCAAATACAGATTAAAACATGTGCAGCCTACCGGCACCTCCCCTATTGCGGCATCGCTGGCCAAGGCTTTCGAGGATTTTACTCCCTGTAACCATTGCCGCAATATCGTTATCCTTATTACGGACGGAAAAGAGGAGTGTGGTGGCGATATTTGCGAAGTATCGGCAAAATTGCAAAAGGAAGGAATCATCCTGAAACCTTTTATTATAGGAATCGGCAACGATTTTAAAGAACAGTTCGATTGTGCAGGCACCTATTTTAATGCTGCCGACAAACAACAGTTCTCCAATGCTTTAAAACTGATTATCACCCGTGCATTAAGCAAAACAAGCCTGCAGGTCAACCTGCTGGACGAACACGGACAACCCACCGAAACAAATGTAAACATGATGTTTACCGATAAACTTTCGGAAAGGGTTAAATACAATTTTGTCCATACCCTTAACGCAAAAGGTGTTCCCGACACACTGTTTATCAATCCGCTATCAGAATACCGGTTAACCGTCAGTACACTCCCTCCCCAAACGCTCGACAACGTGGTTCTTACCGAGGGAAAACACAATATTGTTTCTCTTGATTGTCCGCAGGGAATCCTCCGTGTCGGACTTACGGGAAGCATACCAATGGATTTTAATCCGGCAATTATTATAAAACAATCCGGTCAGAACGAAGTTATAAATGTTCAATACCTCAATAAAAAGATAAAATATATTGCCGGCAAATATGATATTGATATTCTGACACTGCCTCCGGCACATCTGAAAGATTTCGAGATCAGGGCAAGCCATGAAAACAACATACAAATAGAATCACCGGGCATTTTGGTTGTCCAAAAAAACATCAGAATATTCGGCACCATATACAGAATGGAAAAAGGCAGACAAATATTTGTAACCCGGCTCAATCCGGAACAGTCAAATCAGGAATCGTTCTACCTGCAACCCGGAAAATACCGACTGGTGTATCGCTCACGTTTTCAAAATCAATCAATTTTTACGGTAACAAAAGATTTTAGCATCAACAGCCTCAAAACCACCCGCATCAGGTTATAAAAATAAAAATTGTATCACGATAATATGGAAAGCAGAATCTATTTGGTCGGATTTATGGGAGTGGGCAAAAGCACCATCGGAAAAAAACTTGCCAGGATGCTGCATTACCGCTTTGTTGACTTGGACAAAATGTTTGAAAGAAGATACAAACTGAATATCGATCTGTTTTTCAATAAATACAACGAACCCCTGTTCAGAGAGCTGGAGTCAAAACTTCTTACGGAAACCTTTGAATTGGAAAATACCGTGATTTCCACAGGTGGCGGAACCCCCTGCCACCATGAAGGTATTGATGCAATGAACAGGCATGGGTTGACCGTCTATTTAAAGATGGGAACGGCAGCGCTTGCATCCAGATTAAAAACTGCCAAAAAGCGAAGACCGTTATTATTGGATAAAAACGAAGAGGAACTGGAACGGTTTATCGTTGAAAAGCTGAACAACCGGAAATCGTGCTACGAAAAGGCACAAATCCACGTGGAAGCCCTGAACCTTAAAACATGGGAATTAATAAAAATAATAACAGGAGAATAATATCAAGCCTGTTTAATGCCTTTTTAACTAAAACTCTTTCTGCGGACTATATACCGCCGACAAAACAATAGCACCTACCGGCTTTTCTCTATCCGTTACCCATAAAAAAACTCCGGCCAGACGACCGGAGTTTTATATCTTTTTTTAAAAAGGATTTTATTGTCTTTTTTCTTTGATACGGGCTTTTTTACCGCGAAGATTTCTAAAGTAGAAAATACGTGCGCGACGAACAACACCCACTTTGTTTACGGTAATCTCTTCGATAAAGGGAGAAGAAACGGGAAAAACTCTTTCAACACCTACGTTACCCGAAATTTTTCTAACGGTAAATGTAGCAGTGGGGCCGCTTCCGGCACGTTGCAATACAACACCCTGAAACTTCTGTAAACGTTCTTTATTTCCCTCTTTGATTTTATATGTAACGGTAATGGTATCGCCCGCCGAAAACTCAGGAAATTTCTTTACCTCTACACTGTCTTCCACCAGCTGTATTAATTCATTCTTGCTCATTTTATTACGCTTTTGTATGTTCTTAGAAAAATGAGTGCAAATATACAACCTTTTATTTAATTACAAGATTTTTATTAATTTATTTTCATGATTATCCGATAAATACCTATCTTGCTGTATATCAATATTTTTTAATCATTTTACGAAAGAAATATTTCCCCGCGTTCTATTCCTGTTCCCTTTTTACGGGTTTTATTGTCTTTACAAAATCTCTTTTTGTACCGTAACCTCAAAAAACAGTTTTCAAATTCAGCCGGAATCCGAAAATTAAAATTCTTTAACCCCCTCCCCTTTTGAGCTTACCACATTATTACTACTTTTGGGGGCTTTAAAAAAAGGAAAAACAATAAAACAGATGAAAAGATTTGCAATAGCCGTTATAACAGTTATTCTTTTGTGGAGCACGGCACTACAGGCGCAATATCGTACGCCCAACTACAAACCCATGGAGCCAAACGAAACCGTTAAAAAGTACTCCACACTTTTATACCTTATTAATAACTTTTATGTGGACACACTAAACATGCCCGAATTGGTGGAGAAAGCCATAACAGCCACATTAAAAGATCTCGATCCGCATTCGGCCTATATTCCCAAAAAGGAGGTGGAACGCGCCAACGAGCCTTTGGAAGGAAGTTTCGAAGGTGTGGGAATAACATTCCAGCTTTTTAATGATACCATTCTGGTAATAGCCCCCATTCCGGGAGGCCCTTCCGACAAAGTGGGAATAATGGCAGGCGATAAAATTATAAAAGTTGACGGAGAAGATGCCTACGGAGAGAAGATTACAAACCAGTGGGTAATGGATCATTTACGGGGTAAGAAAGGAACAAAAGTTACTGTAAGCATCTATCGCAAAGGGGTTGACGGGTTGCTCGATTTTACCATAATAAGGGACAAAATACCGTTGAACAGCTTGGATGCAGCCTTTATGCTGGATAACGAAACAGGATACATCAAGTTGAACCGATTTGCAAAACAATCAAAAGAGGAGTTCGACAAAGCCATAGACAGCCTTAAAAAAGAAGGCATGAAAAATCTGGTGTTCGATTTGCGGGGCAACTCGGGAGGATATCTCGGCACAGCAATGAATATAGCCGATGAATTTCTGGACGACGGCAAATTGATTGTTTACACGCAAGGGATTCACTCACCGCGGCAGGACCTGAACTCCACAACTGAAGGTGAGTTTGAACACGGAAAACTGATTGTCCTTATCAACGAAGGTTCCGCTTCGGCAAGCGAGATTGTTTCGGGTGCCATGCAGGATTGGGACAGGGCTATCCTCATCGGAAGACGGTCGTTCGGGAAAGGTCTGGTGCAGCGACCCTTTAAACTTCCCGACGGGTCGGTGGTGCGTTTGACGGTTGCCCGCTATTATACTCCATCGGGAAGATGCATTCAGAAACCGTATGATAAAGGTGTAAAAGATTATTACAATGATTTTTCCAAACGACTGAAACACGGAGAGTTAATTCATCCCGACAGCATACATTTCCCCGATTCACTGAAATATGAAACCAAAGCCGGACGTACCGTTTACGGCGGCGGAGGTATTATGCCCGACATCTTCATTCCGCTTGATTCTTCACGTTACAACAAGTTGTACTCAAACCTTATCAGAAAAGGTGTTTTCAACAGCTTTGTAAATGAATACCTCGATGAACACAGAAAGGATTTGTTAATAAAATACCCTGAATTTTCCGCTTTCAACAAGAATTTCCGGATTGGCGACAAAGAGATGGCACTCTTTACAAAATATGCTCAGGAGAAGCTGGATAAATTCGACGACAGTGAGTTGGAGCCCAACCTTCAATTTATTCAACTACAAATGAAAGCGCTGCTGGCGAGGAACCTGTATGACCAGAATGCCTATTACGAAACCATTGTCACCATGGACGATGCAATTCAAAAGGCCATTGAGGTAATGAAAACAGACAGCTATTTTAAGAAACTGAAAATAAGCTATTAATAAATAAGAGTAAATCCGGACATCATTCAAAATTAATTGTACTTTTAGCATCCGAATTTTTAAAGTAAATCAGGATGAAAAAAGTTCTTTACATTGTTTTGGTACTCATTGTTGCCGTTTTTGGTTACGGCGCAAAATATCTGCTCGACAGGGCACCCATTTTTACAGGCTATTCGGCCAAATACATCGCATCGTATCATTATCTTTCGGGACGCGATCAGGAGGAAATAGAGAAAAACGACCTTACATTTTTTCCTGTAAATCTGGCAAAAAATGTAATAAACGACAAAGAAAAGTCGGTTACGGGAACATTCCTGGGAACAGCGGAACAAAAAGCCGTTTACCACCAAGGATTGGGCTTTACCCTTGTTGCCGATGCCAACGAAGCCGACATCAGAAAAATGACCACCCGGGTAAAACCGCTTCCCGAACATCCCGAAGCCATTTACTGGCCTATGGGCGATAAGCTCCGCGATACGGTTCCGCCGGCCATTGACCTTAAAAAGTTGCAGGCGGCCATAGACTCGGCATTTAACAAAGGAAACACCCGTGCTGTGGTGGTAGCATACGACACACTTTTTATGCGAGAAAAATATGCGCCCGGATACAACAAAGACAAAAGAATCCTCGGCTGGTCGATGACCAAAAGCATTACCAGTGCGCTGGTAGGTATTCTCGTAAAACAGGGTAAATTGGATGTAAATGCCCCCGCCCCTATTGACGAATGGAAAAACGATGAGCGGAGCAAAATAAAATTAAACGACCTGCTGCACCAAAGCTCGGGACTGGAATGGACAGAGGATTACGGCGATATTTCAGATGTAACCATCATGCTCTACCAAAAAGGAGACATGGCCCGGTATGCTATCAACAAACCGGCTGTTTATCCGCCCGATTCAGTTTGGTATTACTCGTCGGGGACAACCAACATCATTTCAGAGATTATCAGGCGTGCCATTGGAAACGACCAACAGTATTGGGACTTTCCCCGCACTGCCCTTTTTAACAAAATAGGCATGCGCAGTGCCGTTATCGAAACCGATGCAGCAGGAAATTTCGTAGGCTCTTCCTACACCTTTGCCACACCCCGCGACTGGGCACGTTTCGGACTGCTCTATCTGAAAGACGGCATGTGGGGCAAAGAGCGGATTCTTCCCGAAGGATGGGTAAAATACACCGCTACCCCGGCACGGAAATCGGGAGGCGAATACGGTGTGCAATTTTGGTTGAACAGGGCAAAAAAAGAGGTTCCCGACGGACCGGCCGATATTCTTTATTGCGACGGTTTCCAGGGGCAACGGGTTTATATCATTCCTTCCAAAAACATTGTAATCGTACGCATGGGACTCAACGGCCACGGAGAGTTTGATTTCAACAAATTTGTAACATCCATTCTGGCAGCGGTCAGATAAAACATGAGATTTCTCCGGTTTTGTTTCGTTCAAAAATTTATCCGGAGTTTCATCTAAGCCTTGAACGAATCTGATTTGCAGAGTGTAGAGCATGTTGATTTGCCCACCGACTTGCACATATACAATTTATTCTTTTATCTGCTTCGATATCTTCAATGAATTTTCAATCGTCTTTACGAAATAAAACATCCAAAATATCACATAAAACATATTACATCTAAAAATTCCAACCCTCTCTTTAACAAAGATTAACAGCCTGCAAAACTGCACTTTGGTATTTTTGTTGCCGGAAAATTTTAAAAATTTAATCAGATGTTAGAGACAAACATAAGAGAACTGAACGAAAGAATAAAACAGGAAAGCGGGTTTATCGACATGATAAACATGGAGATGAACAAGGTTATTGTCGGGCAAAAACATATGACCGAACGTCTGCTAATCGGATTGCTGGCCAACGGACATATTCTACTCGAAGGTGTTCCGGGTCTGGCAAAAACACTTGCCATAAAATCGCTGGCCAATGTTATCGATGCAAAATTCAGCAGAATACAGTTTACCCCCGACCTGTTGCCTGCCGACCTCTTGGGTACTTTGATTTACAGCATGAAAAAAGAGGAGTTCGTGGTAAAAAAAGGCCCCATCTTCGCCAATTTCATTCTTGCCGATGAGATCAACCGTTCGCCTGCAAAGGTACAGAGTGCATTGCTCGAAGCCATGCAGGAGCGTCAGGTTACCATTGGCGACAATACCTATCCGCTGGATGAGCCTTTTTTGGTAATGGCCACCCAAAACCCAATTGAACAGGAGGGTACCTATCCCCTGCCCGAAGCACAGGTTGACCGTTTTATGCTAAAAGTGGTCATTGGTTATCCCAAAAAAGAGGAAGAGAAGATGATTCTGCGACAGAACATTACCAATACGCAGGCACAAACAAACACCATCCTGAAACCGGAAGAGATTGTAAAAGCCCGCGACATTGTGAGAGAGGTGTATCTCGACGAAAAAATCGAAAATTACATTACCGATATTGTCTTTGCGTCGCGTTACCCCGCCGATTACAAACTCAGCCGGTTCAGCAGCATGATTTCGTACGGTGCTTCGCCGCGTGCAAGCATTAATCTGGCACTGGCAGCCAAGGCTTATGCATTTATTAAACGACGCGGATATGTGATTCCCGAAGATGTGAGAGCCATAGCACACGATGTTATGCGTCACCGTATCGGGCTTACTTACGAAGCCGAAGCCGAGAATATTACTTCGGAAGATATTATCAATGAAATTCTTAACTCGGTTGAAGTACCTTGATATAGTGTAATTAAGGTGAAATCCCTGCTTTAATGGTACATAATGAAGTTGTTTAACATTAACGTGATGACAATGAGGATAAAAAAGATAAAAACAAAAAACGTTGGAAGCACAGGACATATTAAAAAAGGTAAGGAAAATCGAGATTAAGACAAGAGGATTGTCGAAGCAAATTTTCTCGGGTGAGTACCACAGCGTGTTCAAGGGGCGTGGTATGGCATTCAGCGAGGTGCGCGAATACCAGTTCGGCGATGACATCCGCAATATCGACTGGAACGTTACCGCCCGCTTCAACCATCCGTTTGTCAAGGTTTTTGAAGAGGAACGCGAACTGACGGTAATGCTGCTCATTGATGTTTCCGCTTCCAATACGTTCGGCACACAGCAACAATTAAAACAGGAATTGATAACCGAAATTGCCGCGGTATTGTCGTTTTCCGCCATTCAAAACAACGATAAGGTAGGCGTAATCTTTTTCAGCAATAAAATCGAAAAATTCATACCGCCCAAAAAGGGAACGTCCCACATTCTGCGCATTATCAGGGAACTCATTGATTTTAAGGCGGAAGAAAAGGGAACTAACATTGCCGAAGCGTTGCGGTACCTGACAAATGTGATTAAAAAACGTTCCACGGCCTTTTTGATTTCCGACTTTATGGATGAGGGCTTCGACAGGGCAGTGCAGATTGCCAATCACAAACACGACCTAATAGCCATACGGGTTACCGACAAAAGAGAGACGGAAATACCCGATGCCGGGCTGGTTTGGATGACCGATGCCGAAACAGGAAACAAAATGCTGGTGGACACAAGCAACAGGCGCGTCAGACAACAACTGCACGATTATGCCCTGCAAAAAAGCCGTGAACTGGATGTGCTTTTTTCAAAAACAGGGGTTGACATGGTAAAGGTCTATACCGGAGAAGACTATGTCCGTCCGCTGATGAACATGTTTAAAAAACGGGAGAACAGAAGATAAGCAGATGAGGATTAAAGTTAAACATATCATTTTACTGACTTTCCTGCCTTTGTGGCTGGCAACGGTGCCTTTAAAAGCACAGCAGGTAAAGGCTTTTTCAAAAATTGACACCACTGCCATAATGATTGGCGACCAGATAGCCTTTGATTTCGGTATTCAGTTGCCCGACACTTTCAACGTGCAGTGGCCGCAATTTGCCGACACGCTCACGGGAGGAATAGAGATTATAAAGAAGTTGCCGCCGGATACGGTTACCACCGACCTGGGGAAACAATATTCCCAACGCTTTGTTATCACCGGATTCGATTCGGGATATTACCAACTGCCGTCCGTGCGGTTTGTTTTTACTCATGGCAACGATACAACCCGGTACACCATTGATACCGATCCCATCGGTTTAAAGATTTTTGTCCCCGATGTGGATACCACCAAGGCTTTCAAACCCATTGCTGCACCCATAGAAGAGCCGGTAACCATCGGAGAGGTACTTCCATGGGTTGGGTTGGCGCTGTTGATAATTGCGCTTGTGGTTTTTGGAATCTGGTATTATCAAAGAAGAAAGCAGAACAAGCCCGTATTCGGCAAAAAGGAAAAACCCTTGCCGCCACCGCACATTGTTGCCCTGAACAAACTGGAAGAGTTGCGTCTGGCAAAACTGTGGCAGGCGGGTAAAGTTAAAGAGTACCACTCGGCCATTACCGACATTATGCGTGAGTACCTTGAACGGCGATATGGATTTAATGCCATGGAAATGACTACCGATGAGATATTCGACGAGATGAAAACAAGGCCGGTAAACGATCAGGCCTACGGAAAACTGAAAAACGCTTTTGAACTGGCCGATTTGGTAAAATTCGCCAAGGCAAATCCGACACCGTTGGAAAACGATCAAAGTATTTACGATTGCATTGATTTTGTAAACGAAACAAAGGTAATTCCGGAAACAACACAGGATAAACCTTTGGAGAAAAAAGAAAAAGAGGAAAAAACAGAGGACAAACCGGAAGAGAAGAGGAAGGAGGAGAGCGATGTTTAAGATAGATTCGTGGGCGAACCCTGAATATCTTTGGCTGTTGCTGCTGATACCGCTTTTGGTTGCCTGGTATTGGTTCAGGTACCGCAACAGCAGCCCGGGAATGCGTTATTCGGCATTGAAAGGATTTGAGGGAGTAAAACAGACCTTGAAAACAAGGCTTACCCACCTTCTGTTTGTTTTGCGGATGCTTGCACTGGCTTTGCTTATTGTGGCTTTGGCACGTCCCCAATCCGTCAGTTCCAAACAAAATGTAAGTATCGAGGGAATTGACATTGTTCTGGCTCTTGATGTATCGAGCAGTATGCTGGCACGCGATTTCAGACCCGACCGTTTGGAAGCGGCCAAAGACATTGCCTCGGACTTTATGTCCAAAAGACCCAACGACCGGGTGGGACTGGTGATTTTCAGCGGCGAGGCCTTTACACAGGTGCCGCTTACCACCGACCATGCCATGATAAAAACCATGTTTTCGGACATAAAAAGCGGGATGATTGAGGACGGAACCGCCATTGGCGACGGCCTGGCCACGGCAGTAAGCCGCCTGAAAGATTCCAAAGCCATCTCAAAGGTTATCATCCTGCTCACCGACGGTGTAAACAATGCCGGATCGGTTGACCCCCTTTCGGGTGCCGAACTGGCTAAGTTGTACGGCATCAGGGTTTACACCATCGGCATCGGAACCGAAGGTTATGCCCCTTATCCGGTGCAAACACCATTCGGAACCCAAATGCAGCAAATGAAGGTGCAAATTGATGAAGACCTTCTGCGAAAAATAGCAGAAGAAACAGGCGGAGAGTATTTCAGGGCTACCGATAACAAAAAACTGAAAAAGATTTTTGAGCAGATAGACAAAATGGAGAAATCGAAAATCGATATTCAGGAGTTTAAAAAGAAACACGAAATGTTTTTCCCCTTTGCCCTTGCGGCATTTCTACTCTTTTTAATCGAAATGAGTTTAAGGTATCTCTATTTCAAAAGGTTACCATGATGAATTTGAATATTAGTAACGAATAAAAGGAAATGATACGATTTGCACATACCGAATTCTTTTATGCACTGCTGCTGGTGTTTTATCTGCTGTTTTTATACTGGCAGTACAACCGCTGGCGCAAAAGGGCATTGCAACGGTGGGGCGACCGGAAAACCGTTGACCGCAATGTGTTGATGCGTTCAGACAGCAAGCCTTTGATGAAATTTATTTTGCTGACACTGGCATATATTTCTCTCGTTATCGCACTGGTTGACCCCCGTATCGGTTCCAAACTGGAAAAGGTAAAACGCGAAGGAATTGACGTATATATTGCCCTTGATGTTTCCAATTCCATGTTGGCGGAAGATATAAAACCCAACCGGCTGGAAAGAGCCAAGATGGCCATTGGCAATTTGATAGACAAACTGAACGGCGACCGCATCGGGCTTATTGTTTTTGCGGGAAACGCTTATAAACAACTGCCGCTGACCACCGATTACGGTGCTGCCAAACTTTTTCTTTCGGCCATCGATAACCGTATTGTTCCGGCACAGGGAACTGCCATCGGCGAAGCAATTAATTTAGCGGCAAGCTCTTTTGACAACGACAAACACAACCGGGCAATTATTGTGATAACCGACGGGGAAAACCACGAAGATGATGCGGTTGGAGCCGCAAAAGCCGCTGCCGCCAAAGGAATTAAGGTTTTTACCATAGGCATGGGACTTCCCGAAGGGGCGCCTATCCCCATAAAGGATAAATACGGGCACAGAAGCGGTTTTAAGAAAGATAAAAAGGGAACTACGGTCATTACAAAACTAAACGAAGATATGCTGCGGCAAATTGCTGCTGCCGGAGACGGCTCATATGCAAGGGCCAATAACGTAAGCGTGGGATTGTCGAAAATTTATAACGACATCAACAAAATACAAAAGAAGGAGATAGAGACCAAACAGTTTACCGACTACGAAGACAGGTTTCAAATTTATATTGCTTTGGCGCTCTTTTTCCTGATTCTCGAAGTACTTATCAGCGACCGTAAATCGAAATGGGCGGCCAAACTGGATATTTTCGGTAAGTAGAAAAATTTTACGTGGAGACAATGAGTTTAAAAAATGTTTTAAATGAGAAGAATTTATATTGGAAAACAAAGTTCCCCTCCTTGGAGAGCCTGTCCCGACTTTACGTCGGGAGGTGCAGGGGTGGGTTATAAATAATGCATCAATAGATTCATCAAATGAAATACAGAAACGATATGTTTGGAGTGTTGGAAATAAAAAGAAATAATAGACCCACCCCTTAATCCCCTCCCAGGAGGGGAGATTGGTGCCGTTAACCAAAACATAACGTTAAATGGAATAACAAATGTTTAAAAATAAAAGAATTTAGATTGGAAAACAAAGTTAGGGGTTGGTTTAAATATGATTTGGTTTCCAATATTTTGTAATAGAATTAAACAAGTTAAAACTTTAAAATAAATAAAACCTGATCGTTTAACAGAAGATTATACAAACGGAAAATGATTAAAACGATAAAATATTTAATGACGGTCTTTTTTGCGCTGGCAGTGATGACCGTTTCGGCACAGTCGGCAAAAAGAATGGTTCGCCAGGGGAATAAATCCTTTGAGCAGAATAACTATTCCGATGCCGAAGTGAAGTATAAAAAAGCACTGGAGAAAAAACCC
>JALVZH010000293.1:0-163 GCA_027022105.1 Bacteroidales bacterium
CCGTGCTCTTTGGCAATGGCTTTCATTTTATCGGCAATAAAATCAAGCGCCACGTCCCAGCTAACTTCTTTAAATACTTGTTTACCGTTTTTCTCCACACGCAACAAGGGTTTTTTCAAACGATCCGCATCCGTGTAGGCTCCGATGCCCCCGGTACCTCTGG
>JALVZH010000293.1:173-2006 GCA_027022105.1 Bacteroidales bacterium
AACTTGCGTAAAGTTTTGGCCCGACAAGCATGGCACCGGTTCCGGCCCCGGCAATCTTGATGAATTCGCGCCGTCTCATTTTGCTCTTCATCAATATCAGTCCTCCACTAAAAATGAACCATCATAGTTAGATTATAATCACGGGTTGCTTTTCTCACTTGGTTTGTTTTGAACCGGACGTTCGTGCCCGAAAATAATTTCTTTTAATTTGTCACAATGAAATTCAAGACGATAGACTTTGCAGGAACGACAATCTTCAAGGGCACATTTGTCCCCTTTTTTGCTCAAGCTCCAGCAAGGACCCTCCGCCGAATAATAGGCAGGACAATTCAAGCAGTCGTTATCCAACCCGCCTTTAAATTCCCAGCATGGAATGAATGAAAATATGCGTTTTATTCCCTGAAGATTTAAACCGTTTTCTTTGATCATTTTACGAATGCAGTGCAGGCGGGTTAGGTCATGCATGCTGTAAAGGCGACGGCCGGAAGCTGTTTTAAAAGGTAAAATTAAGCCTTCCTGCTCATAGAGCCGAATGGTTTGCACGGCAACATTTAGTTTTTGCGCAACCATGCCAATGGACATGATGGGTTCGTAGTAATCGATTTGATTATCCGGTACGGAATTAGCCATAAATATTTTTTAAAATGTTTTAATTCTACATTGTATAATGTAGATTCAAATACAATGCCAAATTTCGGAATGTTGTTTTTATTGAAGTTATAAGGTGCAACGAATTCAATTATTTTCAATTTCGGGAAAATCGGTAAATAATTTTATTATTATTGGGAATTTAGGAAGGTCAAAAAAAAAGAGCCCCTAAATGAGGGGCTCTTTCGGAAATGTATCGGGTCTCGTTAGATCAGACAACACCCTGATCCATCATAGCATTGGCAACTTTCAGGAAACCGCCGATATTGGCACCGTTAACATAGTTGCCCGGCGTGCCGTAAGCTTCAGCCGTATCGACGCAGGTTTTGTGGATGCTCTGCATGATTTGACGCAAACGATTGTCAACTTCTTCTCTCGTCCATTGCAGACGAATGCTGTTTTGCGACATTTCCAATCCGGAAACAGCCACACCACCGGCGTTAGCAGCTTTACCAGGTGCATACAGAATTTTGTTATCCAAGAAAATCTTAACGGCATCCAGAGTGCTAGGCATATTGGCGCCTTCGGAAACCAGATAAACACCATTCTTCAACAGATTTTCGGCATCTTTACCATTGATTTCATTCTGCGTTGCACTCGGGAAAGCGCAGTCGGCTTTGTGATCCCACAGAGGATTGTAACCCAAAGTCGGATCCGCCGGTGTGTAAACGGCGCTCTTAAATTCTTCGGCATATTCTTTAATGCGACCGCGACGCAAGTTTTTCAATTCCATAACAAAATCCAATTTTTCGCGGGTAATGCCTTCTTCGTCATAAATGTAGCCGCTGGAATCGGACAATGTAACAACCTTAGCGCCCAAATCGAGTAATTTTTCAACGGTGTACTGAGCCACGTTACCGCTGCCGGAAACCAGGCAGGTTTTGCCTTCAAAAGTTTCACCACGGGTAGCCAGCATCTCGGCTGCGAAATAAACGGAACCGTAGCCGGTTGCTTCCGGACGAATTAAAGAGCCGCCCCAATTTAAGCCTTTACCGGTCAAAACCCCTGTAAATTCATTACGCAAGCGTTTGTATTGGCCGAACAAGTAACCGATTTCACGGCCGCCCACACCGATATCACCGGCAGGAACGTCGGTATTCGGTCCGATATGACGGAACAATTCGGTCATAAAGCTTTGGCAGAAACGCATAACTTCATTATCGCTCTTACCTTTGGGATCAAAAT
>JALVZH010000294.1 GCA_027022105.1 Bacteroidales bacterium
AAGTGAAATGTTGCATTAAAAAGGCTCATGGCCTGTACCAGGGAGTGCACGGTACGGCCGTATTTCAGGTCGCCTACCAAAGCAATTTGCAGGTTTTCCAATGTTCCCTGTGTCTTGCGGATGGAATAGAGGTCGAGCAGACACTGGGTGGGATGCTGGTTGGCACCGTCACCGGCGTTAATAATGGGCACCGGTGATACCTCGCTGGCAAACCGGGCGCTTCCGTCCATGGGATTCCGCATGACAATCAGGTCGGAATAGTTGCTCACCGTAAGAATGGTATCTTTCAGCGACTCTCCTTTTCTGACGCTTGAGGTGTCGGAACTGGCAAAGCCGATGATGCGGCCACCCATGTATTGAACCGCACTTTCGAAACTCAGCCTTGTACGTGTGGAAGGCTCAAAAAAGAGGCTTGCAATCACATAATTGTCCAAAATCCGTTGCCGCTGGTCCCTCTCAAAATCTTCGGCAATATCGAGGACTTTCAATATCTCCTCTTTGCTGTAATCGGTAATGGATACCAGACTTCTGTTTTTTAATTGAATCATAGATGAAATAATTTATATGGTAAGATAATTTCCGGGCATAAAAAAAACGGCCAATGCCGTTTAATAAAAGTTTACACGCTTTCTGTGAAGAAAGTCGTACCAAAAAGAAGGTGACAGGTTCCGTTAACATCAACTTGTTTTTATGTTACCGGAAAGCAAAAGTAACACATAAAGGTATCCGGAAAAATTTCCCCGAAAAAACTTATAAAAATATTATTAACATTTATTTGTCCGATAAATTCAAAGCATCGGGCACTTTTTCTTTCAGCAGGGCGAAATCCAGTACCTCTTTCATGGAATCAACATAAACAAATTTAAGCCCTTTCAAGTAAAGCTCGGGTATTTCATCAATGTCTTTCCGGTTTTCTTTCGACAAAACAATGGTTTTGATTTTTGCCCTTTTGGCAGCCAGAATTTTCTCTTTTACACCGCCTACCGGCAATACTTTTCCCCTCAGTGTTATTTCACCCGTCATGGCCATGTTTGCCCTCACTTTACGCTGTGTAAATGCCGAAGCCAATGCCGTAAGCATGGTAATTCCCGCCGAGGGGCCGTCTTTGGGTGTTGCTCCTTCGGGTATATGGACATGGACATTCCATTTTTCAAAAATATCGGGATTGATGTCAAGCCAATGCGAATGTGCTTTTAGAAATTCAAATGCCAGAGTTGCCGACTCTTTCATTACATCGCCCAGGTTTCCGGTAAGCCGGAGGTTTCCTTTCCCTTTGCTCAGGCTTACCTCCACAAACAGGATTTCTCCGCCCACACGTGTCCAGGCCAGCCCGGTTACCACACCCGCCACATTGTTGTCAATAGCTTTATCTTTCTGAAAGATGGGTTTACCGAGTATATCCTGCAACTCTTCTGGAAGCACCTTCGGGTTATAGGGCTCTTCCATGGCAATGTATTTTGCCCTGTTTCGGATTACTTTGGCAATCTGTTTTTCCAAAAGCCTTACGCCGGCCTCCCTTGTATAGTTTTCAATAATGGCCTCAATAGTTTTTTTCGGGAATGCAAGTTGTTTTTTTGTCAACCCGTGTTCTTTCAACTGCTTGGGAATAAGGTGACGTTTGGCGATTTCCGTTTTTTCCTCCAGCAGATAACCACTCAGATCGATAACCTCCATGCGGTCGAGCAGTGCAGGGTGAATGGTGGAAAGCGTATTGGCCGTAGCAATGAACATAACCCTTGAAAGGTCGAATTCCACTTCGAGATAATTATCGTAAAAAGTGCTGTTTTGTTCGGGATCGAGTATTTCAAGCAATGCTGCCTGAGGGTCGCCGCTAAAATTGTTGCCGCTTACTTTGTCCACTTCATCGAGCATAAACACCGGATTGGCGCTTTTGGCTTTTTTGAGGCTTTGGATAATGCGCCCCGGCATGGCACCGATGTAAGTTTTACGATGGCCGCGCAGCTCCGACTCGTCGCGCAACCCGCCCAGCGACATTCTGATGTATTTTCTGCCCAAAGATTTTGCTATGGATTTGCCCAATGATGTTTTACCCACTCCGGGAGGGCCTGCAAAACAAAGAATGGGCGCTTTCATATCATTCTTCAGCTTTAAAACGGCCAGATACTCAATAATGCGCTCTTTTATTTTGTCAAGTCCGTAGTGGTCGTTGTTCAGTACCTTTTCGGCATGTTTCAGGTTCAGATTGTCTTTGGTGTATTCGTTCCAGGGCAATTCCACAAGCAGGTCGAGGTAGTTCATCTGAATGGAATACTCAGCAGCATTTGGATTCATACGCTGCAACCGTGCCAACTCCTCTTCAAAAACCTTGTTTACCTCTTTCGACCATTTCTTTTTTGCAGCTTTTTCTTTAAGCGCTTTAACAGCCTGTTCGTGAGGCCCGCCTCCCAATTCCTCCTGAATGGTTTTGAGCTGCTGGTTCAGCAGATAATCGCGCTGCTGCTTGTTCATATCCACCTTTACCTTTTTCTGTATCTGGTCTTTCAACTCCAACATCTGCAACTCTTTGGTAAGGAATTCCAAAACCTTTTGGGCCTTTTCCTCAAAATCGGTCATCTCCAAAAGCCGCTGCTTTTCATCTAAATTGATGTTTAGATTCGACGAGACGAAATTTATCAGAAAACCGGCACTTTCGATGTTGTTTATGGAAAAAACCGCTTCCGAAGGCAGGTTGGGAGATTTCTCGATAATCTGAATGGAAATATCTTTGATGGAAGAGACCAGTGCATTGAACCGGTCGTCCTCTTTCACATGTGTTTCTGACTTATAATCGGCTACCCTGGCAACAAAATAGGGGTCGCTTTGGATGATTTCCGTAATCTGAAACCTTTTTTTACCCTGAATAATTGCCGTTGTATTGCCATCGGGCATCTGCAAAATTTTGATAATGCGTGCTACCGTACCTACCCTGTTCAAATCTTTTTCTTCGGGATTTTCAATTTCAGGGTCCTTTTGGGCCACCACACCCACAATCTTTGTATCCTGGTAGGCATCTTTCAACAGTTTGATGGACATGTCGCGACCCACAGAAATAGGAATAACCACACCGGGAAACAAAACCGTGTTTCTTAACGGAAGAATGGATAAGGTTTCGGGTATGGATTCTTCATTCATTAACTCCTCATCCTCTTTCGACAGGAGAGGAAAAAATTCCGTTTCGGGATCAATTATATCTTGAAAATTTAAAAAATCGTTCATTTTATTTATTTACTTTCAGCCATTTTGTCAGGATACCTTTCCAATCCTGATTTTGATTAATATTAATAATTACCACGAAAACAGTGTGATAAACAAAAAACAATCAGCGTTATTTTATGAGCCTTGAAAAATGTCAATGATTATGCCAAACGGCTCTGACTATTTCATAGAGGTTTCGTGATGAAAAACGGTTGTAAGAATCTCCTTTTCCGTTTCGTCAAAAACCCTGTTTCTTCGTTTAAAAACCGCTTCGGCCACCTGAAAAGCCTTGTTCAGGTTAAACTGTTTGTAACCCTGCGGGCCGCCCCAGGCAAAAGAGGGAATATAATTGCGCTGGTAACCGTCGCCGAAAATATTGGCGTTAACCCCCACAACAGTACCGGTGTTGAACATGGTATTAATTCCTGTTTTAGAATGATCGCCCAGCATCAATCCGCAAAACTGTACGCCCGTTTTCACAAACCGCTGTTCAGGATACGACCAGAGTTTTACAATGTCGTAAGTGTTTTTCAGATTCGAAACATTGGTATCCGCTCCAATATTACACCACTCGCCCAAAACCGAATTTCCGAGGAAACCGTCGTGTGCCTTGTTGGAATACCCGAAAATGACAGAATTATTAATTTCACCACCCGCTTTCGACCAGGGGCCGATTGTGGTTCCGGGATAAATCTTAGCATCCATTTTTATAACACTGTGATCGCAAAGCGCAAAAGCTCCTCTGATTTTGCTGCCCTCCATCACTTCGGCATTTTTACCAATGTATATGGGCCCCGATTCAGTGTTTAAAAAGGCATATTCCACCCGGGCGCCTTCTTCCAAAAATATTAATCCGGGATTACCCATAACAAAATTGGTGGCACTCAGCTTTTGCGATGTGCGCCCTTCCGTAATCAGGTTAAAATCATCCTTTATGGCCTCTGCATTCATCGTAAATATCTGCCAAAGCCTGCTTAATTGACGAACTTCCGCTTTCGATTCAACGGTATCGTACTCCTTTTTATCAAAACCCGTAATATCGTCGTTTCCAATCCAAACCGCTATGGTTGTTTCTCCTTTTTTTAGTGCCTGGCCGGCAGAAAGGGTTTTTATCTCTTCCATTAATCGGCGGGTTGGAAACACCGAACCGTTTATCAATATATTCTCCGTTCCGGTTACCGGCGGGAATTTCTTTTGCAGATAATCCTGCGTAAGCGACGAAGTTTTTTCTTTGAGAAAGAACTCCCATTTTTCACGTATTGTCATGATACCCACGCGAATATCGGCCACCGGACGGGTAAATGTAAAAGGAAGCAAATAAGCTCTGTTATCAGGGTCGAATAATATGTAATTCATCTGTATGATTTGTCAATTTTTTCGTTGCTAAGGTACAAATATTCAAATAACTTTTGCCGGTCTTATTTTTATTTTATTTTTTGGGCGGACGGACAGGCTGTCCGCTTGTAGTCCTCACCGGCAGGGCTGTTCGGCTAAAATGCGGCTGCGGGGTCTTCGCTCATCGCTCAGCCTCCTCACCGCAAGCCTCACAAGCCCTGCCGCCTGCGGGCTACCGCTCCCATCCCTGCCGCGATTTCGGTTCTGCATTCTAACATCTTACATCTGATATCTGACATAAAACATTAAACATTCAAACACGCGTCCGCCGCAGGCTGATCAATCCCCCAACCCCTCATAATTCAGATCCGCCTTAGGCGGAGATGAATCTCCCCCGTGCTTCTTCTCCAGTTCAACATACGGTACGGATATCATTTCGGGGATTCATCGGAGTCCGCCTTAGGCGGAGCCCTCTGAATTGCCGGGTGTAGTGTATGATAGGTAGCCCACCCACTTGTTAATTGTTCATTTTCAATTCGTTCTAAAGTACTTAATTCTTCTTTCTTCAATAAATCAGAATTTATTATTCGTTAATCGGTGTTCGTTATTCAATTTTCATTCCCAACTTTCCACGTGCAAAACATTCCATATCTCCACCCTCGCCGCCAACCGCGGACTGAAAGATTTTTCACCACACATGCAGTGGGGAAGGGGAAATTATACCTTTGAAATTAAAAAAGTCTTGAGAGTTTGATCCAAAATTTTACAGAGCCTCTATCTTCCGGTTTACAACATCAATAACCTCTTCTTTTTGTTTCCGGGCTTCTTTCAATACTTGGTTTGCTTTGGTAAGCAGGTTTTTCACAAATTCTTTGTCTTCAATACCCTGACCGTTAATCTTAACATTCAGGAAAGCGCCTTCAACGGCAGCAAGGGTGGCCAATGCTCCCACACCTGCATCCGAAACCGAATTGGGATTTCCGGTTTCCGCCATGGCTTTCAACAGCTCAAAAGATTGAAACGAAGTTTCCATAACCTGAAGCGGCACCTCCATGGCATATTTCGACGCCTCTTCAATGGCCTGTTTCCGCGCTGCTTTTTCCTCTTCCGTTTTCTTTGGCAGGCCGAATGCTTCCATTATCTTGTTAAAAGCACGGGTATCTTCATCCACCAGGAAAAGCAATTTATCCTTAATCTGCTGCCCCTTTTCAGCCCAATCGGAAAACTCTTCCCAGCGGTCGTCCCAGCCCCGTTTGTGCGACGAAAGGTTGGCTACCATAGTGCCAAGTGCCGCACCAAGTGCACCCGCGTAAGCCGATATGGATCCTCCGCCCGGCGCCGGCGATTCCGATGCCGTTTCGTTGGCAAACCCGGTCAGGGTCATATCCGTAAGTTTTTTCGCTTCGTCATCCTCCAGCATAAAATCAATGATTTTTTCTTTGGGATTAAAAGGTTTCAGGTCGTCGAGGCCCATTGATTTTATGGCAATTTTAAGAAGCTCGTCGCGATCAACGCCAACCGAACGCTTTTGTTTCCTCAAAAAATATCTTCCCGCTTCCAGCATTGCTTCAAGGGGTATTAACCCCACCAACTCGGAACCGGTAACCCTGATACCGCGTGCATCCGCCTTTTTACATACTTCGTCGAACGCCACATGCACCGGCGTAATGCTGATGTTGGTCAGGTTCATGGAAATCTGTGCTATGCCATACTCTTCGATGTACCAGCCAATGGCTTTTACGGCTTTCAACGAGCCGGGGATATACACCGGATTGCCGTTTTCGTCTTTTACAATCTTACCGGTAAGCGGATTGCCTTCCCGTTTTACCCTGCCCCGCTCACGCACATCAAAAGCAATGGCATTGGCACGGCGCGTGGAGGTGGTATTGAGGTTTACGTTGAAGGCTACCAGAAAATCGCGGGCACCCACTGCCGTAGCACCTGTTTTGGCCACATGCTCATTAAATTCGGCGGGACCGAAATCGGGTTTCCAGTGCGGATCGTGCAACTTCTCGGCAAGCCCTTCGTATTCGCCCGAACGGCAATTGGCAAGGTTTCTGCGCTCGTCGGTAAATGCCGCATTTTCGTAGCAATATACCGGTATGTTTAATTCGGTGCCGATTCTTTCGGCCAGCTTGCGGGCATATTCCACCGTCTCTTCCATGGTAATGCCCGAAACGGGAACCAACGGACATACGTCGGTAGAACCGAAACGGGGATGCTTACCTTTGTGGTGGAGCATATC
>JALVZH010000295.1 GCA_027022105.1 Bacteroidales bacterium
TCCCAAAGTAATACTCTTACTGAGAACGGGATCATCAAAACAGCACCTGTTGCAAAAATATAAAATTTTTTTGCATTTTTTCTTGGATTTTAACGGTATAACTTTCGGGTCTCCCCCCACATGGCTCACCGCGACCCAAAAGGTCAGGACTCCTCCCTCACGGCTCACCGCGACCCGAAAGGACTCTCCCCTATCTAAATACCTCTTCAAACTTATTCAGCAATATTTCCATCACCTCTTTTTCGTCCACCGGCATTCCCAGCTCTTTTTGCATGGATGTAACCCCTTTGTCCTGAAGTCCGCAGGCAATAATGTTGTTAAAATATTCCAGGTTGGTATTGATATTCAGTGCAAAGCCGTGCATACTCACCTTGTTATGAATACGCATACCGATGGCTGCTATCTTTCTTGACTTTTCGGGAACCCGGGCATCAATCCACACACCGGTGGCTTTTTCGAGGCGGGTGGCCGTAATGCCGTACTCGCCTACCGTGCGGATAAGCATTTCCTCAATATTAAAAACAAAATCTTTTATGGGAAGATGAAAAGCGTCAAGATCAAAAACCGGATAACCGACCAACTGCCCCGGGCCGTGATAGGTAATGTCGCCACCCCGATCAATGGGATAAAAAGCGGCACCGATTTTTTTTAATTGGGTGTCAGAAATCAACAAATTTTTCCTGTTGCCGTTTTTGCCAAGCGTATAAACATGGGGATGCTCGCAAAGCAAAAGAAGGTTTTCACCTTTTTCACCTTTTTGCTTTTTTTCTATCAGGTTATTAAAAAGCTTTTTTTGGTAATCCCACGCATCGGTATAATTTATTAATCCGAGATGTTCGACACTGTAAACCACGGTTTCGATGTTTATTTATTGAACATGTTTTTCGGCATGATAAGAAGAACGCACCAGCGGTCCGCTTTCCACATATTTAAATCCTTTTTCCAAGCCGACACGTTCGTACTCTTTAAACTGTTCGGGCGTAACATACTCTTTAACTGCCAGATGCTTTTTTGTGGGTTGCAGATACTGCCCTATGGTCAGCACTTTAACGCCCACGTTCAGCAGGTCGTCCATCATTTCGTAAACCTCCTCAGGGGTTTCGCCCAGTCCGGCCATAATCCCCGACTTGGCTGTTATTCCCGATTTGGCAACATATTCCAGAACCTTTAAGCTGCGGTCGTATTTGGCACGGCTGCGTGTCCACGGGGTAATTCGCCGTACGGTTTCCAAATTGTGAGAGATTACCTCGGGGCCTGCGTCTATTACCTGTTGAATTAATTCTCCCTTTCCGTCAAAATCGGGAATAAGCGTTTCGATGGTAGTGTTTGGGTTCAACTCTTTAATTTTTCGGATGGTCAATGCCCAAATGGCAGCACCACCGTCATCCAGATCGTCGCGGTCAACCGATGTAATGACAACATGTTTCAGTTTCATGGTTTTTACCGACTGTGCCACTCTTTCGGGTTCTTCCCAATCTGCCGGTAGCGGCCGTCCGGTCTTTACATTGCAGAAGCTGCACGACCGGGTACAAATATCCCCGAGAATCATTAAGGTAGCCGTTCCCCTGCCCCAGCACTCGTGCATATTGGGACAGTGGCCACTGGTGCAAATGGTATGCAACCTGTTTCGTTTGACAACCTCTTTTACTGAAATATATTCTTTTCCCGAAGGAACCTTTATCTTTAACCAGCCGGGTTTGCGTAAAACCGTCTGTTTTGTTTCGTTTTCCATAATTTAAAATTAAGTCGGCAAAATTAGATAAAATTATATGTTGTGTGGGGTAAGCGGCTGTTTTTAACAATTTCGGTAAAACAGGAACTTAATTTTATAATTTATTATGATTTCAGACAACTTTTCACTTAATTTTGACCTCTGTTAATTGAGGTTAAACTACCAATCAAATTTTATTAAAGAATTAAAGCAAATTAACTAAACCAAATTTTGAGTGTGATGAAAAAAATTTATGTACCGGCAGTAACTTTTTTATTTACTGCTATTTTTACTTTGTTTGTGTCTGCAACATTTGCACAAGATCAATCCGTTAAGTTCTCTGACGCTATGGGGCCCAACGGTTTGTCTGTTTTACAGGAGAGTCCTTCCGGCCTTGACCTGCATTTCAGTATGACGGAATATTTTACCGGAATGGTTAATGTCGAAGGCAAATTCATGAAAAAGGTTGCCATGAAAGGAGTTCTGCTTCCCAATACCGAAGGCGAACCCGACCTGCCAATGTATAGCCGATACATTGCCGTACCGCAGGGTGCCGACGTAAAGGTTAGTGTAAAAGTATTAAAAAGTGAAAAACTGTTCAATCAGTTGATAGCTCCTGCGCCAAAATTACCCAAAGAGACGGAAAGCGGCCCTTTGGTACGGAATAAAAATATGGAAATATATTCTAAAAACGCTTTTTATCCTTCCCAAACCGTGAGGGTTTCGGAAAAACACAAAATCCGCGGTGTGGATGTTGTTCTTATCAGCGTAAGTCCTTTCCGGTACAATCCTGTTACCAAAGAGTTGGAAATAAACCGGGAAATGGATATTTCCGTATCTTTTGAAGGCGGAAACGGGCAGTTTGGCGAAAAAAGGCTGCGCAGCCGTTACTGGGACCCCATTATTAAAGACAATATTTTAAACCGTGCATCTTTGCCGGAGATTGATTACAACAAAACACCTGACCGTTCAACAACCGGTTGGGAATATGTAATTATTTCGCCGGATGATGCAGGCTTTCTGGCCTGGGCCGATTCAATCCGCCTTTTCCGCATCAAGCAGGGAATTACAACCCATGTGGTTACCACTACCGAACTGGGAGGAAACACAACCGTTGCCATTGAGCAATTTGTTGACAGCGCCTATAACACATGGGACACACCGCCGGCAGCCATGCTTATTCTCGGCGATTACGGAACATCGGGAAATACGGTTGTTTCACCTGTTTACGACAACTACTGTATTTCGGATAACATTTATGCCGATGTTGACGGCGACCATTTGCCGGATGTTGTTTTTGCCCGTATCACGGCACAAAACAGCGATCAGTTGGAACACATGGTTACAAAATTTTTGAATTACGAACGCAATCCCCCGACAAACCCCGATTTTTACGATCATCCCATTACCGCCATGGGCTGGCAAACGGAACGCTGGTTTCAGCTCTGCTCCGAAATTGTAGCCGGATTTTTTGAGAATGCACAAGGGAAACATCCCGTAAGAGAAAATGCTATTTACAGCGGTAATCCCGGAAGCACCTGGTCAACAGCAACCAACACCAGTACCATTGTTAACTATTTTGGTGATAACGGCCTCGGTTACATCCCCGATTCGCCAAGCTACCTCACCGATTGGGGCGGCAATGCCACACGCATTAACAACGATATTAACAGCGGGGCATTTCTGTTACAACACCGCGACCACGGCAGCGAAACCGGTTGGGGCGAACCGGCTTATAACAACGGAAATATAGACGGCTTATACAACACCGATCTTACATGGATATTTTCGGTTAACTGTCTGACCGGAAAATTCAACTACAACGGTGAATGTTTTGCCGAGAAATTTCACCGATATACACATAATGGTGTAAACAGCGGGGCATTGGGATTAATTGCCGCCACCGAAGTATCATACTCATTTGTAAACGACACCTACGTATGGGGAATGTACGACAATATGTGGCCCGATTTTATGCCCGATTACGGAACCACTCCCGAATCGCGGGGAATTGTTCCCGCTTTCGGCAATGCAGGCGGAAAATATTTCCTCGAACAATCGAGCTGGCCTTCTAACCCCCAGAACAAACGGGTTACTTATTATCTTTTCCATTCTCATGGAGGTGCATTTTCGCGACTCTATTCGGAAGTTCCTCAAAATCTTACCGTTGTTCATGACGCCGTACTGCTTTCGGGTCTGAATTATTTCACCGTTACAGCCGACGAAGGTTCATTTATCTGCCTTACTGTGGACGACCAGATTATCGGTACTGCCGATGGAACGGGAGCGCCGGTGGATGTTTCCATTATTCCCCAGCAACCCGGAACTTATGTGGATATTGTCATTACAAAACAAAATTATTACCGTTACCAAAGCCGGATTGAAGTTATTCCGCCCGACGGTCCCTATTGTATGTACGACGAACACTCCCTTAACGACACCCTTGGCAACAGCAACGGAGTACCGGAATTTGATGAAAACATCCTTGTAAACCTGACCATGAAGAACCTTGGTACCGATGACGCCAACAATGTTACGGTAACACTTAATACCGGAGATCCCTACATCGAATTTGCCGATTCTGTCGAAAATTACGATACCATTCATATCGGAGAACATGTTTTGCGGCAACTGGCCTATCGTTTCCACGTTAGCGACGGTATTCCCGACCAGCACCAGGTATTGTTTAACGTTCATGCAGCCGACGAAAACGACTCCACCTGGGAGAGCAAATTTTTTGTAACTTTCAATGCTCCGGTGATTACGCCCGGCGAAATGGTAATCGACGACTCGCAATACGGAAACGGAAACGGAATGCTCGATCCGGGTGAACGGGCCATTATGAAAGTAAAAACAACCAATACGGGACACTGTATTGTTCATAATGTAATTGTAAATCTTATTCCTTACAATGCATACGTTACAGTAAATTCAGATCCCGATACAATTACTACACTTGGTTTTCTCGGTGCGGCCTGGCCTTCATTCGACATTACCGTAAGCGATGATGCTCCCGAAGGTGTTTTTGCCGAAATGCATTACATTGCCACTGCTGCCGGATACGAAGTTTTAAGAAATTATTATCCTAAAATCGGTGAGTTAATCGAAGATTGGGAAACAGGTGATTTTTCAAAATTCGACTGGCAACTCTCGGGAGATGAAAACTGGTTTGTTACCAACCAATTCCCTTACGAAGGATTTTATCATGCAAAATCGGGAGCCATTCAAAATAACGAGACATCGGAATTATCATTATCGTATAAGGTAATGTCGCCCGATACCATACAATTTTACAAAAAAGTGTCTTCCGAACCTGATTTCGACATACTTACCTTTTACATTGATGATGTGCCACAAGGAAGCTGGAGCGGAACAACTTCGGGATGGACACACGAAAAATATCCGGTAACACCCGGGATGCACACCTTTAAATGGGTATATCAAAAAGATTATTCCGGTTCGGCAGGGGCCGATTGCGCCTGGCTCGATTATATCCAATTGCCAACCATGATGGTTACCACCCTGTTTGCCGGCCCTGATGATGAGATATGTGCGGGAAGCACTTATCAATGCAGCGGTACGGCAACCAACTTCAGCACGGTATTCTGGACCACCACCGGCGACGGTACCTTTGAGCCCGACAGCTCATTTACCCCGGTTTACACCCCAGGAACCGCCGACCTCGACAGCGGAAGTGTAATCCTTGTGGAAAACATTATTGATGTTGACGGTAACGCTTCTAGCGACAGCCTTACACTTTCGTTTATCTATCCTCCCGATGCACCGGCTACACCCGTTGGCCCCGACTATGTTGACGTTTATAAAGTTACCGAAACCGAATATGCCGTTAATCCGGTTGAGGGAGCTATAGGATACCTGTGGGAACTTTATCCGGAAGAAGCGGGAACCGTCAGTGGTAACGACACTTCGGCAACCGTTTACTGGAACCTGAACTATCTTGGCGATGCTTATCTGAAAGTACTGGCTGAAAACGAATGCGGCACAGGTGAATTCTCAGATTCACTGGCCATTTTTGTAGATAATACAGTTGGTGTAAAAACCGCACAGGACAGAAACATGCTGATTTATCCCAATCCGGCTGACGGAATGTTTACCGTGATGCTACGCACAGGAGTTTACGGCAATGTACATCTGAAAATTTACTCTCCTGTCGGGAAAGAGATTTTTGTACAAAAATATGACCGGGAAAAGGGTTCCGGAAAAATAAATATCAATATTCAAAACATGACGCCGGGACTCTATTTTGTTGTTGTGGAACAAAATAGTAAGAAGTTTGTCAGAAAGCTTCTGATTAAATAAAATTGTTTAAAGTCTCAACATTAGATGAATTATAAAATATTGAAAACCAGAAAATGAATTCCATTGTTCCCCTCCTTGGAGAGCCTGTCCCGACTTTACGTCGGGAGGTGTAGGGGTGGGTCTATTAAAAAAAGATATTCACTTTTCTGGTTTTCAATATTTTATATTATAACTGTTTTATTAGACTTTATACAAGTTCAATAATAAAAAGACCTGTTAAACGATTTTAACGGGTCTTTTTTTCTGTTAATAAAAGCTTCGGATACGCCCCCCCGAATCTTAAAAAAATTCCTATTTTTACCATACATTTATGATAAGAGCACAAAAGCTTTTGTATTTTACTGTAATTACTGCATTTTTTCACCTCGTATTGATTAACAGATGCAGTGCCTCGGATTTAACCGCTACTTCCGACAGCACGGCTATTTCCTTAATTTCAACCTATCTGCAAAATGCAAAAGACACTTCTGCTCCCCGTTCGCTTTTCTGGTGTAAAAAAGCGCTTAACCGTTTGCCCGGAATTCAGGATGACAAAATCAAATCCGAAGTACTTTTTCAGTTGGCTTATGCTTACTTTGACTATGGCGAGATAGATTCATGTCTGTATTATTGCGATTCCATCAAATCATTAAAAAAAATACCTCCCGAAATCAGGGCCTTGACGAACAACTACCTGTGTATGGCATACCGCCGTCTCGGCAATTATGATAAAGCGTTAAAATACGGTAAAGATGCACTTCGTCATTATATCTCGGTAGAAGACAAAAAAAATGAAGGTAACGCACTGGTTAATATCGGGAAGGTATTTAATAAAACCGGACAACACGACTCGGCCATTTTCTATTACTATAAAAGCCTGAACATAGCCGAAACAATGGATGATACATTGTCGCAGGTTAAAATATTAGGTCTTATCACCTACTCGTATCTCGATATGGGTAAAAACGATTATGCGGCAGAGCTGTACGAAAAAACCATCCGGCTACTGGTAAATTACCAGAATACAATTGATTACGCCGATGTCAGCAACAATTACGGAACACTGCTTTTCGATTTGGGAAAATACGATAGTGCCTATTTATATTTTTTAAAAGCAGGGGAAATTTACCGGTTACAGAATAAAAAAGATGCACTTGGAGCATTTTATCAAAACAGAGGAATTACCGAAGTAAAACTGGGCAGAACT
The DNA here is from genome assembly GCA_027022105.1 of Bacteroidales bacterium. GTDB lineage: Bacteria > Bacteroidota > Bacteroidia > Bacteroidales > F082 > Sulfidibacterium. Next base: position 7,218 of record JALVZH010000295.1, read on the forward strand.
TATGAAGGATTAAAGAACCTGCACAAAGCGCTAAGTATTTTTAAAGAGCTGAAGCTTGTTAATGATCAAGCCAGTGCCCTGACCGATTTGGGACTTGCCTTTTCGGATTTAAACAATTATGATTCTTCAATGTTTTATCTTACAAAAGCATTGCGGCTTAGTGAAAAAATCCACGATTCGTTTGATTATAAAACAGCCTTGAAATATCTTTATCTGTTGAACAAAAAGTATCGTCATTATGATTTGGCACTGAATTATCATACCAAATACATTGCTTTTAAAGACAGTCTTGAGAACCTGCAAATACAAAAAAATATTCAGGAACTTCAAATTAAATACGAAACGGTTAAACACGAAAAAGAGATAAAAGACCTGAAAAACAGAGAGCTGATTGAAAAAGCCAATAACCGACAACTATGGTTTTCCATTATTATCCTGTTTGTTATATTCTCTTTTACAGGAATATTTATGTTCGTTAAGCGGAAAAAAGATATTGAGATACATACACAAAAAGTTGCTTTGATGGAAAAAGGCAAGGAACTCGACAGGCTTGAACTGGAACGACGCAAAGAACAACAAATGCAATTGGAGGAAAAACTTGAATTTAAAACCAAACAGATGGCTACCCATGCCATGAACATGATGCAAAAAAACAACATGGTTCGTGAGCTAATCCAAAATATTAATGAACAAATGGCCGGCGCCGACGAAAAACACAAAAAACTGTTGAAAAATATAAAATACAAGCTGGAACAGGACCTTAAAACCGAAAAAGACTGGGCACTGTTTAAGCGTTATTTTGAGCAAATCAATGTCGGATTTTACGATAATTTGAAAAAAATTAACCCGAATTTGACCGGCAATGACCTGAAACTTACAGCCCTTATTAAATTAAACCTGAGTGTTAAAGAAATGTCGTCTGTTCTTAATATTTCTCCCGACAGCCTGAAAAATGCAAAATACCGACTGAAGAAAAAACTGGGGCTCGGCAATGATATTGATTTGAACCGTTTTATTGCAGGTTTGTAATCCCGTTAGGTTTGAAAGTTTAAAGTTGGATTGAGGAATGAATTGAGAATGAGCACTCAACCAAAGGCGGACACGCGTTTGGATGTATTATGTTTAATGTAATATGTTTTATGTGGTATTTTTGATGTAATATGTTTGATGTCAGATATAAGATGTAAGATCAACCAGAAGCAGACAAGTATTCAATCAGCCAAAGGCGGACACGTGCTCAATGAGCAAGTGTGGGGAGGGATTACACACATACTCTTCACCCGGCAATTCAGAGGGTGCTGACAGGTTGAATTTAGGGCAGGCGCGCCCGATGAATCCCCGAAATTATATACGTACCGTATGTCGAATTGGAAAAGAAGCACGAATGTGAGATTCCGTCGCCATTCCAACCCTTATGGCCTTCCTTTCGATGGCTCGGAACGTGACAAAACCGGTTGTTATTGCATTTCACCCCGATTTATTGTATATTTGTGGGTCTGAATCACATCAAAACATCGAAAAAATGATTTCATCCCGTTTATTTTCAACAAATATTTTAAAAAGAATTCTTATTCTTTTCTCATTTCAGTTCATCCCGTTTTTATTAATGGCCCAGACGGGAACATATGTTTTTATTGTCCACACCGAAGACTGTCTTAACGATTCGCTGCCTTTTGTAAGGGTCTGGCTCGATCAAATTCCCACTCCGAAAACCTCTTCAAATCCAAGAGACAATTCATTATATCATTATTATGCTGTTTCCGACAGCAACGGCATTGCCACATTTGATAGTGTAAACGGTGCTTTATACAAGTTGAGGGCCTACAGGGTCGGATACGATTCCTTAATCGTAAACAGTATTTTAATCGACCATGATGATTCCATTACCATAAACCTGTTGCCCCGTGTTTCCCCGCCGCGGGAATTTTTTGTTGATTCCATGACCTCCGTTGCTACTTGGGAAAAACCGAGAAAAAATATTATCCCCTACGAAAGTTTTGAGGGTGATGTTTTTCCTCCTGAGGGATGGCAGGTAATGAATGCCCCTTATGCCGGAACATGCGGTTGGTACAGATATGCCTATTTAGGGAATGACTATGGGTTTCCGGTAAATCCTGGCGATGATTATTATGCCATGGCAGGAAGTTATAATTGCGGTTCGGGGCCCTACTGCGATTCTTATTTGGTAACTCCCATGATTAATTTGCATGATTACGATACTGCAATCCTTAATTATGATTCTTATTACCTGGGCGAAGATACTTTATTGGTTCCTATTTCCATTGAATATTCTGTTGATTCGGGCAATACCTGGACGGTATATGATAATCCTCCCAGATTGTTTCATCAATGGGTACACGAATCCATTGACCTGACCTCTATGGGCAGTCCGTCTGATACGGCAATATGGATTGCTTTTCATGGTAAAGATAATCATTATTTCAGCGATGTCTGGATTATTGATCATGTAAGTATAGATGAAGGGCCGGCTGATGTGCTGGGATATTATATTTTTCTTGATGACAATCTGATAGATTTTCTTCCGCCGGATACACTTAGCTATTATTACGAAAACCTTGCTTATGGTCAAACTTATAAAGGCAGCATAAAAGCTGTTTATCAGTGTAGAACTTCCGAAGAGAGAAATTATATTTGGACATCCTCCTTTTTATATCCCCCGTTGAATTTCAACGTTAGTTATGTTCCCACTACAGATGAAGCCGGTTTGTATTGGACTCCTCCCGAAATTGTTGAATACGATACGGGAGCGGCCAATTTAATAGGTTACAATCTTTATGTTGACGATTCCGTCGAAATGCAGATACCTTATCAGGGAGAAACAATCAATTATCAATACCTTGCCATAATAGACTCGCTGAATGCAGGCCACAGGGTTTTCAGGGTTGCCGCTCAATACGACCTTACCGATTACGGTTTTCCCGGTCAAACTGCCGAATCGTTTACAGAGCCCGATACCGAGTTTGTAAACTACGGCTATTTGCTCCCGTTTTACGAGCCGTGGGATGTTCCTGATTTTAACTACCATCAATGGACTCTTTCGGGCAATCACGGAAGCTGGGAAATGACTTCTTTTACAGGTAATCCTCCAGCCTCGGCAGCAGCTCACGCCGATACGGTTAATACATATTTTGAAACCGGTTTAACATCTTATTTATTTGACGCTTCCGAACTGACGCAGGGTCGTATTATGGTGGATTTCTCTTTAATGGCAGATTTAAAGAAACACATTGAATATCCGAATTATTTGCTTTTTAGAATTAATCTTATCTCGGAAGAACAAAACGGTTCTTTCTTTGTACGCTATTTTCATGACCCCATGGGTTTTACAGATTTCACGGAACCCCTTCCAACATATGCAATGGGACAGGTTTTTCAACTTAAGTTTATGGTTTATGGAGAAAATGACACCCTTGGAAACACTATTTATCTCGACAACATAAAAGTGTATTGGAAAAGCCCTGCACCGAAAAACCTTACGGGTGATTATTTCTGGCAAACAGATTCTGCCGGAAATGATAATTTCGGAGCATTGATTAAATGGAATCCGCCTGAAGATATTTCATTATCCAACAGGGAGTTCAGTCTCCGGCATTTCAACGTTTACCGCAAAACGGAGAGTGAAGACGATTTCAGCCTTTATGCACAGGTAAATTATACGCCCGATGCCGATACTTTTTCATTTTATGATGAATATCCCGGTGTTACGGTTGGCGAACTCTATTTATATAAAGTCACCGCCTGGTGGGACAGTGATTACAGCGGCAGTAACGAATCGTTGCCCGCCAACAATTATCAAATTCCCGGCCTTGATTATGTTTACGTATTTATTACTTCAACAAAAGAAAACGGTGAAAACGGTGAGATGGTGATTTATCCCAACCCTGCTCGTAATAAACTGAGTATAAAAAGTGTGTCACCTGTAAATGAGATACGGATTTTCTCCATGTCGGGTAAAATAATGTTAAAGAAAAAGGTACTTGAAAAACACGATATCCAATTGGATATTTCGTCACTTCCATCCGGAATTTATCTGATAGCCGTAAACAGGGAAAACGGAATTGAAACGGCCAAAATTGTTAAAAGATAATGCTGCAAAAGTGTTCGATTCCGTCTCCATTCCGTTCCGCAAAAGTCACATAAAAAATTCCCTACTTTTGCACACTTTTAATAATGAAAAATGAATTTCTCGGAAATCAAAACGGAAGACTATAATTACCCTTTGCCCGATTCGCGCATTGCCAAATATCCGTTGCCGGAGCGAGACAAGTCTAAATTACTTTTGTTAAAAGAAAATATCATTAGTCACCACCGGTTTGATGCGTTACCGGGGCTTTTACCCGGAAATGCTTTGTTGCTGTTTAACGAAACCCGTGTGATTCAGGCACGTTTGCTTTTTGAAAAGGAGACCGGTGCCAAAATCGAAATCTTTTGTCTTGAACCTGTGGCTCCTTCCAACGATTTTCAGGTTGCCTTTCAGCAACCGTCGCCGGTTACATGGAAATGCCTTGTGGGCAATGCCCGAAGGTGGAAAACGGGGAAACTTAAAGCAGTTGTCGAGTTGTCTGAAAAAACCGTAACCCTTTATGCCGAAAAAAAAGAACATACCGGCGATGCTTTTCTCATTGAGTTTTCTTGGGAACCTGAAAATATTACCTTTTCCGAAATTCTTGAAAATTCCGGCCTGACGCCTCTGCCACCATATCTTCACCGTGAGGCCGAAAAAGCCGATAAAGAACGCTACCAAACCATCTATGCACGTTTCGACGGCTCGGTGGCAGCACCCACTGCCGGATTGCATTTTACCGGTAATGTAATGAAAAAGCTGGGGGAACGGGGAATTGATACGGACAAACTGATACTGCATGTGGGAGCAGGCACTTTTAAGCCGGTTTCCGCAGAAACCATTGAAGGGCACGAAATGCACACCGAAAAGATAAAGGTCTCATTAAAAACCTTACGTCATATTTATTCATCCGGAAACAAAAAGATTATTCCCGTAGGCACAACTTCATTACGAAGCCTCGAAAGCCTCTTTTGGATGGCCTTGCGCCTTCATCTCGGCATGAACGATTTTAACAACGTAAGACAATGGGATGCATACAATCTGAAAATCCCTGAGGGTTTTAATGCCGGAAAAGCGTTTTCCGTTTTGATTGATTATCTCGAAAACAGCAACAGGGAAATGTTGGAAGGCGAAACCCAGATGATTATTGTCCCGGGTTATAAATTCCGGTTTGCACAAGGGTTAATTACCAACTTTCACCAACCCAAAAGCACTCTTCTTCTGTTGGTTGCCGCCATGATTGGCGAGCGTTGGAAAGAGGTGTATCAATACGCCCTCGACAACGGTTTCAGGTTCTTAAGCTATGGCGATTCCTGTCTCTTTTTGCCATGAGTTTTTTAATAAACCACCGTCACGGTTCCCTCTTTTTGGTAATTTTTATCAAGAAAAGTAGTGTAATATATTTTATAAACATAAGTGCCTCTCGGAACAAGCTTGCCGTTTGCGGTGCCGTCCCATTTATCTTCAAGACTGTTTGATTCAAAAATCAACTCCCCCCAGCGAGAATATATCTGTAATTTAAACTTTTTAACTCCGGTTCCGATAATCTCAAAATAGTCGTTCAGACCGTCGCCGTTGGGCGAGAATGAGTTGGGTGCATAAGCTGCAAAATCGGGGTGAATCATTACCTCTCTTGATGTTTCGTTAACACACCCAAACGATGTGGTAACACGCAACAATACATTATAAATTCCTGTGGCGGTATAGGTGTGTGTCGGATTCTTTAACGTGGAACTGTCGCCGTCGCCAAACAACCACAAATTGCCGTATTGCTCGGGTGATGTGGATTGGTTATTAAACTGAATGGTTGCCTCTTCCAATACCGTTTCCTGCGGATCGGGCTGAAAATCAGCTATGGGTACACTGTGCACTTTTATATATTCGCTATAGGTTTTTGTGTTGTGACACAGGCCGTTATTGATAACTTTTAGTGAAACGGAGTAATTCCCGGCTACGTCGAAAGTCTGTACCGGATTTTGCTCATTGCTTGTCTTTCCGTTTCCGAAATTCCACTCGTAGGTTGCATCCGATTCGTTTTTAGTAAGGTTTGTAAAATGTACGGTAGCAGGTTCGCAGTCTTCCTGAATATCGCTTGTGAAATCGGTTACCGGCGAGCGATAAACCGTAATCATTTTATTAAAGGGCTGACTTACACAGCCGTCTTCGGTAACGGTTAGCGATATCTGCTGTATCCCCGCCGAATCGAATACAAAAGTATAAGGTCCCGTACCACTGCCGGTAAGTGTTCCTTCACCGCTCCAGTCAAACGAAAAATCAGCATGTACACCTGCATTTCCGGTGTAGTTTGCCACAAGTTGTTCCCCCTGGCAGATTTCATCTGCCGGAGTAACAAATGTTGCAAGCAGTTCCGGCTTTACGGTAATTGTTTGTTTCAGGGTGGCAGGGCAGTTAAATCCTGCAACGACTCCGGTAAGTGTATAAACGGTTGTGGTGTCGGGCGAAACGATTATGGTGGCATTGTGTTCCTGTCCTGCCAAACCCGGGTCGGGTGGCTCAGCATTCCAGGTGTAATCGGCGTCACCGTTAACGGCAATGTCTGTTGATGTCCCGTAACACAAAGTATCTGACAAAGCACTTAACGACAGTTCCGGAACCGGGTCAACGGTCAGTATCATCGAATCCATATTGGTACAATGCTCGTCGGTAACATAAACATAGTAGGTGGTGGTTGTGTCCGGCGAAATCGTGGGGGTAGCTGTGGTATCCTGTCCGTTGGTAAACAGGGTTGCATCGTAAGGCACTGCATCCCATTGGTAATGAATTCCTCCGGAAGCGGAAAGTTGGTAATCCAGACCTTTGCATACATGATCATCGGGGCCTGCATTTGCATCGGGTAACGGGTGAACGATTACCGTAACATCATCTGACGCCGAGTAACCGCATTCGTCGGTAATGGTAACGGTGTATGTTGTGGTTTGGCCTGGGCTTACATAAACAGTTCTTGCAGTGTCCTGATTTGCAAGCGACGGGTCGGGAGGATTGGCCGTCCAATGATACGTAAAGGACAAATTACTCATTAGCATAGCAGTATCGCCAAAACATATTTCAGTGTCTTCCCCGGCGTCGGCAACGGCATCACCAATCAAAATGGCTGTAGTGTCGCTGTCTTCATTGGTACAGTTGTCCGTTACGGTAAGATAATAATCGGTGGTTACTGTGGGGCTGACAACCGGTTCCTGAAGGTTCTCCTGTCCGGCGAGGCTCGGATCTGCCGGGTTGCTGTCCCAAAAATAGTTCTGTCCGCCGGGGCAGGAACCGTGTAACGTATCCGAGGTTTGATTACAAAGCGATTGAACCGGTCCTGCATCCGCCTGCAATGGCGGTACCATAACAAAAGCGGAATCGGAAACCTGATAGCCGCAGGTATCCATAACCACAACCGGTATCATTACCGAGTCGGTACCCGAAGGAGCATAATTAACGGTTGGTGTGGTTTGCCCCAAGGTGTACCAATTGTAGGAATAAGGGGGAATTCCGTTTAACACCGGATCGAAGCTGATAACCGCAGTGTCTTCACAATAAACCGGAAAAATGAGGTTGGTATCGGTAAAATCGGGACGGTCGGAAATATAAACCGTTGCCGTATCTTTTTGGCTGAAAACATTACACATTTGTGAGTTGTACAAAATCAAAACGTCTTCAATACCTTCGGCTTCCATATCGGTGTAAGGAAAAATAATCAGAGAATCATATGTTTGCCCTGCAGGAATGTAAATGGTATCGCCCGGATGAGTTGTGGTAAGGCGGTAATCAACACCCCGCGTTGCCGTACCTCCCACATCAAAGGGGATGATGTAAGGGAAACCCATGGGCTCATTGATATTAAAATATAAAACAGCCTCATGATTGTTACACCCCTCATAAACCAGTGAATCAATGGTCGGATGGGTATAATCGGTAATTTCACAAACATTTCCGGGATTAAAACTACCTTTTTCCAGGAGTACTCCCGAGTCGTACAGTGCATCACCCACATCGCTAATGGCTATTTTAATGTGGTACCATGCACATTGTGTTACGGCGCTCTTCGCTTCCAATGAAACGGTGTATCCGTCATATACAAACTGTTGAAATGCAGGATCCGAAGTTTCACTGTTATCAACCATAAACTGACAGTTGGTACAGCCGGAAGGCCTTCCTGTACAGGTTTTTCCTCCTTTACCGAAATTGACATTGTTGATGGCTACAGGAAGACTGGTACCCGGTATAATAGCAATATTTATCGCGTTGTTGGTATAGGGCCCGTTAAGTCCGTCACCTGACAAAAAGAACCCGAAAACATCATTAAAAGAGGCAAAAACATAATCATGGTATTCTTCCGAAGCAAAAACATAATTAAACCTTACTGTATCAGCAGTAGGTCGGAAATCGAATTCTATTTTACACACATCGTGTACCGTGCCACCCGAAGCTGTTGCCAGGTCCGGTTCGCTTTCCGCACCGTTGTTGTCAGTATTTGCATTGGCATTTGAGTTGCAAACATTGGACATATCAGCATCATCCGAATGACCTGAGGTCATAATAATTCCCTGAGGGGTATGAAATCCGGTAAAATAGGCACTTGTAAAATATCCGACGGCAGTGGGGTCGCCGGTAAAACTTACGTTATCAATAGCCTGAGGATTTACACCCGCCAAAAATACAGTGTCAATCAGTGCCAGCACCTCTTCCTCGGTCTGGCAGGGAGTTACCTGAATAGTAAATTGAGCCGAAAGCCGGTTGCCGGAAAAGAGGAAAAATAGTACCGGCAAAACGAACATAGTTGTTTTATGAAAGATATCTTTCATGTTAAATTTGTTTTGGTTGCGGATACAAAAATAACTTACTTAACTTTATAAATGAAAATGCAATGCAAATTTAACTTTATTATGACAGCTTTTTATATATGAATGTTGCAAATGCTATAGCTAATATCCGGGTCTTTAATTTGACCTTGTGTTCCTGCTGTCTCTTGCCACCACCCCGCGTCCCAATTCCGATCCGCCTCAGGCGGAGTTGGAATCTCCTTTCAGTGTATTCCAACTCACACCGCCAACCTTCATAATTCAGAGGTATCATCAGGCTGGCCTGGTGGGATAGAATGCCGATGAATCTCCCCTCGTGCTTCTTTTCCAATACGATAACGTACGAGGTAAAATTTCGGGGATTCATCGGGCGCGCACGCAAACCTGACGGATTGGACGCCGGTTTGCGGGATGGGCTCCGTCAGGTTGAGAAAATTCTGCAATAAAATTAACACAATACCTGAATTCAATTCATTTCCTTATAATATATCGGTGCGCTGCACCTTCTTATTTTTAATTAAACATAATACATCCAAATGCTTGTCCACCGCAGGCTGATTGCTCATTATCAGGTTTTTATATTTCACCGCGACCTTTCGGGTCTCCACCCGCAAGGCTTGCCGCGACCCAAAAGGTCATGTCTCTACCCACTTGCTCATTGCTCATTTTCAGGTTTTTAGGCGTTGTTTTCGACCTTTCAGGTCTCCACCCGCATAGCCAACGGCGACCTGAAAAGTAGGCTTTCGCATAGCTCTACGCAGAGCTGAAAAATTGCAATCAAAATTTTTTCTTCAGCTTTTCAATAATTCTGCGCTCTTTTTTGGTGGGGCGTCCGGCACCGCGGTCTCGTTTTTCATAATTCAACTGTCTGATCATCTCCAGTTTTTCAAGCTCTTCGGCAGGAGTGAGGTCTTCCATCAATTCCGGAACCAGCTTTGCCGATACCCTGTTTTTTACCGGTTGCAAAACTCTAACACGCTTTTTAATTCCCTGTACATGAACTTCGAGGATGTCTCCGGTATGTATTTCCCGTGAGGGCTTAACGGAAACATCATCTATTTTGATTTTGTTTCCCCTGCAAGCTTCGGCAGCCTGCGACCTCGTCTTAAAAAGCCGCACGGCCCACAACCATTTATCAACCCTTACACCCGCTTGCATTGTCTCTATTTTTGCCTGAAGAAAAGCTGTATGGGAACACCGGTAAAATCGAAATGTTTTCTGATCTGGTTTTCCAAAAACCGTTTGTAAGGCTCTTTAACCTCTTTCGGGTAATTACAAAAAAAGACGAACTGGGGTATTACAGTATTTTTCAATTGCATTACATATTTGATTTTCAGGCGCCTTCCCCTTGATATTTCTGGATGGGGCCTTGCTTCGATAATGGGAAGCATCAAATCGTTCAATTTGGAGGTGCTTATGTGTATTTTCTTTTTATTGTAAATATCATCAATGATATCCAGCAACTTATGTATTCTCTGTTTCTCTTTTACCGAGGTAAAAATTACCGGCACATCCGTAAAGGGAGCCAGGCGTTCTTTAATGGCTCTTTCAAATTCAAGATGGGTATTGGTCTCTTTGTTTACCAAATCCCACTTATTTACCACCACAATTATTCCGTTTTTGTTTTTTTGTGCCAGATAAAAAATGTTAATATCCTGTTTTTCAATTCCCTGTGTTGCATCCAGCATTACCAGGCTTACATCTGCTTTTTCAATGGCACGTATGGTTCGCAGTGTGGAATAAAACTCAATGTTTTCATACACTTTGCCTTTTTTCCTCAATCCTGCCGTATCCACAAAAACAAACTCGTGTCCGAATCCTTTAAAAAGTGTATTGATGGCATCGCGGGTGGTTCCGGCAACAGGTGTTACAATATTCCTGTCGTCGCCCAGCAGCGTGTTTACCAGCGACGATTTGCCTACATTGGGGCGTCCGATAACGGCTACGTGCGGGATATCTTCGTATTGATCTTCTTCGACGGTTTTATCAAAATTTTTTACAAGTTCGTCCAACAGGTCGCCGGTACCGTTTCCGTTAACTGCCGAAACCGGATATACCTCCCCGAGCCCCAATGCATAAAATTCGCCGACAATAGGGGAGAGGTTGGGGGTATCTATTTTGTTTACTGCAATATAGACCCTCTTTTTCGATTTGCGTAGCACTTCCGCAACATCTTCGTCTAACGGGGTAACTCCTTCTCTGCCGTCAACCAAAAAAATGATGGCATCGGCTTCGTCAACGGCAAACAGTACCTGTTTCCCTATCTCTTCTTCAAAAACATCGTCGGATCCCCGCACAAAACCGCCTGTATCAATTACAATAAATCCCACACCGTTCCAATCGCTTTCGCCGTAAATCCTGTCGCGCGTTACACCGCTTACCGATTCCACTATAGCCTCTTTTTTACCTGTAAGTCTGTTAAAAAGTGTCGATTTACCCACATTTGGGCGGCCTACTATTGCTACTATATTTTTCATGAATTTTAAAGTTTGCTATTCACCATAATCGTATCCGAACCGTTTTAACATGTTCTCGTTGTTTCTCCAGTCTTTATTCACCTTCACGGTTGTTTCCAGAAAAATCTTTTTGCCGAAAAACTTTTCCATATCCTCTCTTGCCATTATTCCGGTCTTTTTTATCGATTTCCCCTGATGTCCCAGTATAATTCCTTTTTGCGAATCGCGTTCCACAAAGATAAAAGCATGTATTTTGATTAAATTATCCGATTCTTTAAAAGTATCCACCGCCACCTCAACGGAATAAGGTATCTCTTTTTTGTAATTCAGAAATATCTTTTCGCGAATGATCTCGGCAGCAAAAAAGCGTTCGCTTTTGTCGGTAAGCTCATCTTTGGGGTAATAGGGCGGACTTTCGGGCAATTTGTCAAGAATGGTTTGGAAAACCGCAGATACATTAAATCCCGTAAGTGCCGATACGGGAATTACTTCGGCTTTGGGAAAGTGTTCCTGCCATTTTTTTATTTCACGGGTAACGGCACTCTGCTCCGACAGGTCTATTTTATTGATAACCACAATTACCGGAACATCGGATTCTTTTATTTTTGCAATAACATCGTCCTCTTCAAAACTTAGCCCCATTTCGGTCATCAGCAAAATGATATCCGCATCAATCAGAGCCGTACGGATAAAGCGGTTCATCAATTCATGCATTTTGTAGGCCGGTCTGCGGACAATACCGGGGGTGTCGGAATAAACAATCTGGAAATCATCGCCGTTTACAATTCCCATTATCCTGTGACGCGTGGTTTGCGCTTTTGAGGTAATAATGGAAAGCTTTTCGCCCACCAATGCATTCATCAGGGTTGATTTTCCCACGTTGGGGTACCCTATTATATTGACAAAACCGGCTTTGTGAGACATGTTATTTGTTTCAAATTCAATTTGCAAAGAAACAAAAAAAGGCCGTCAGTTAACCGACAGCCTCTTGTTTCCTTGTAGCGGGGGCAGGATTCGAACCTGTGTCCGCCTCAGGCGGATATGAGCCCGAGCGCATTTATTTTGTTCCGGACAAGTTCTCTGCCTTTTCCTGATTTCAGAAATTTTTCTCTTTCCATAGCCTCTTTTTTGGAATTAAATACTTCGTAAAAAGCGATGATCCAAGGTCTGAATTTTCTGGTATAACCTTTATGTGATAATTCATTATGAGAAAGGAACCTTTTTTCAAGGTTGCTGGTGTACCCGATGTAAATTTTGTTGTATTTTTTAGAATAAAGTACGTAAGTGTAATACATAATACATAGCATTAAAAAATAAAAGGCCGTCAGTTAACCGACAGCCTCTTGTTTCCTTGTAGCGGGGGCAGGATTCGAACCTACGACCTACGGGTTATGAGCCCGCCGAGCTACCACTGCTCCACCCCGCAATATGTTTTTATATTGGGAGTGCAAAGATAGATAAAATTGTCGTCGGTTTCAAAAAAAATTCTTAAAAAAATAAAAAAACCTCACCACAGGAATCGTGATAAGGCTTTTCAAGGTGTTCATGGGTGTTGTTACCCGGTACTAAAGGAAAAAGGATCGTTTGTTGATAATTGAAAATAACCTGTACTTACGTCCGTCAATAGGATCGAAAAAATAAACTTTGTCCTCTTTTTCAAATACTTTGGCTGATAACTCTTTGATTTCTTTCTCTTTAAAACCTTCCTGTTTTATCTGGTCCAAAGAATAAGTTTCGTTAATGGCAACCATAATTATTTCAATTTAATTTTATAACCGTCTTTAGCACAAATCGGACAATATGAATCCTTAACTGTAGTAACATAACCACAGCGGTCACATTTATAGTATTTGTGCACTTTGATTTTTCTTTTGGTTTGGCTCGATTTAAATCCAAGAGTAAACATATCCGTAAATTTTCATCTGTTTAAGCAACTGATATGCCAAAATGATGAATATGATAATAACGAATGCCTAACAATCAGTAATACAGAACAATAAAGTTGACAGCAAATTTGGTTTAAATCGGATGAAATCAATTTTATTACATTTTGTTGGTAAATAAATATCCGCATATGGATAATACATTACAAAAATGTAGTAATTGACTTTGTTTCATGGTCTCCATTTTTCTGTCTTTGTTTCCGCAAGGGGTAAATGTGTTATTTTTGCAAAAAAGGAAAAATCAATTGCATACCTTATGTCAGAGTTTAAAAAATACCAAACAAGCATTGAAGAGTTAAGGAGCAGGGTTGATACGATTTCGGCTGTTTCATTAACATTGGACGAACGTCTCAAAGCTTATAAAACCATTCTCGGATGCATCGACCTTACCACTTTGAGTGGTGATGATACGTTTTCGAAAGTACGTTCACTTTGCCGGCAGGCTATGGAATTTGAAGATGAAAAGCTTGGAATTCCCGCTACTGCCG
>JALVZH010000296.1 GCA_027022105.1 Bacteroidales bacterium
GTTTGTACACTCAATGAAAGTGTTTTGGGAAGCCGTCAGAATTGTTTGTGCCATTTTTCTGACAGCCCTGTTATCGTCGGCAATTAAAAAGACCATTTCGGGCATTAATAAATTCTTTACAAAGCTAAAGCCTCAAAATGGAAAAGTAAATAAGGGTGTTTACTACAAATAGGTAGTAAACACCCTGATTTTTTAGTCAAATTTGCCCTTTTTTTCGATTTTGACTGTTTTTTGTCGTTCGGGGCCGGTTACAATGGTTAAAAAATGTTTCAAGTTTTCGTGAGGGGAACGGGGTATTTTAAACCGGAAACAGATAATGAAAAAATAACCCCAAACCGTTACTGATTCTGTTTCTGCTTCAGGCGGATCGGAATTGGAACGCGGGAGAAGATGGCCCGGTGTCGGGTTGCCCTTTCAGGGTGAGCCCCTCCCTGCCGTAACCTCCCATTCTTAATTCTGATGTCTTACATCTGATATCTTATATCATTTTAATATCGAATTTTTTCAACCTGACGGGAGCCACCCCGCAAACCGGCGTTCAGCCCGTCAGGGTTTGCAAGAAAAATACCCCTTCCATTCCAACAAAAAAGGCCGCCCTGAAACGGGCAGCCTTCAAACAAACCAACATCCTACCTTTGGTTATTTATTATAATGTTTTTAATTCCCTGAAAGCGTATCCGATACCGTAAGTCTGTTTTCGGTGCCTATTGTCAGGGTTTTACCGTCCTTTATTTTCAGTTCAAGCAACTCTATATTTTGATCCAGGGTAATATTGGAGTTTATTTTCACCCTCGACCAGGCAGCAGAAGGCGCTCCCTGTCCGCTTAGCCAGTTGGCGGCTTCCGACCAGTTGCCGTCGGCTGTACTTTCAAACGGGACCGGAGCGGTAGAGTTAACCCAACAGTTGGCGGTATCCATATTGGTTAGGGTACCATCGTTGCTACCGACAACTTCTGATGCTATATTCCCTGTTGAATCGTTCATTTGCCAGTAACTCACGAGGCCGGTTTCGTGGCCGCTCAATGTACGGCACATATTTTCACGGATTTGCGTACTGTCAAGAGCCGTATTCCAGATGCGGACTTCATCTATTTTTCCATCGAAATAATTATTCCACCATCTGCCAAACCAGACATCATGGCTGCCGGTATTTAAGGTTGCATATTTTGTCGCTTCCAGATTGCCATCGTAATACAATTTAACAGTAGTATCACCGTCGTAAGTAAGGCAGTAGTGGTGCCATGAATTTTTACTGTTGTTCAAGGTAACATCCATGTCACTTCCCCAAAGTTGAATCCGCCATTGATTGTCTGATGTAAGCGTGCGCAAAGAGAAATCGGCAAGGTTTGTTCCGGTTGCTCCCGCCTGAAATATTCCGCCCTCGTTAAAACTTTCGGCATAAGCCCATGCTTCAATGGTACGCGGGCCGTTTCCTGTAATTTGAGCGCCGGTTCCGCAATTCACATAATCATCCGTGCCGTCAAAATCAAGCGCCGTACCCGGATAGTTACCGGTACTTTCCACACCAAAACCTGACAAGGTAATTTCCATTGTATCGGCACCCGCGGAAGTGTGCGTAATAGTGCCTGTATATTCCTGTTCCGCCACGGGTTGAAAGCGGACAAACACAGTATCGGAAATGTTCCCGTCAACCGGAGTAACGGATAAACTTTGAGCATAGCCGCTGTTTTCCGATAAAGATATCTGATAAATCCCGGTGCAGGAAATAACCAGGTCGGCAGTCAGACTGTTTGCTTTTATATAGTAGTTTTTTGTGGAAGTGTTACCTGTTAATAAATGCCCGAAAGCAAGACTGTCGCATCCTGTCTGTTCATAACGGCTTATTTTTCCACTTTGTTTCCCGATTAACATATCCAATAATCCGTCTCCGTCCAAATCGGTGAGGGTAGGAGCAGAATTACTTCCCACGTCTATTCCGTTGAAATTATCTGTTACAAGGCTAAAAGAAGTGGAATTTACGGAATCCTGCTCATAATACCATATTGTGCCATACATTTCTCCAATCAACATATCCAAACGCCCGTCATCATTCAAATCGGTAAAAGCAGGAGTAGAATATAATCCCACATTAATTCCGTTGAAATCATCAGTTACAAGGGTAAAGGAGGCAGGATTCCCGGCATCTTGCTTATAATAATCAATCTTCAGGTCTTGTTCGCCAATCAGTAAATCCAACAGTCTGTCACCATTCAAATCGGTAGTAACGGGAGCTGAAAGAACTCCTACATCTATTCCGTTGAAATTATTGGTAACGTAGGTAAAGGAAGCGGAGTTTACAGAATCCTGCTCATAATGGTTGATATTTCCGTCATATTCCCCAATCAGCAGATCCAAACGCCCGTCACCGTCCAAATCGGTGAAGGCAGGAGCAGAATTAACTCCCACATCAATTGCGTTAAGACTATCGGTTACAAGGGTAAAGGAAACAGAATTTACAGTGTCCTGTTCATATTGTACTATTTTGCCGTTTCTTCCTCCGATAAGCAAATCCAAACGCCCGTCACCGTCCAAATCGGTAAAGGTCGGAGATGAATAGTCTCCAACATCAATTTCGCTGAGATTATCGGTTACAAGGGTAAAGGATTGGGGACTATCAAGTAAAACTATTTTACGGACCGCTTTACCTGTAAGTAATATGTGTTTTTCGGAATCGGGATCATTGGAATTGATAAGCAAAAATTCACTTAATTCTATAACAGTTAACGGGGCAAATGTTACTGTTACATCAATACTGTCGTTTGGTGGGAGAGTGCAACTGTGCGTATCGCAAGAGAAAAACGAATGGGTAACCGAAATAGAAGATATTTCCAATGTATCCACTCCTGTATTTGATAATGTTACAGTAAGTGAAACCGAATCGCCGGGTTCAATTGTTCCGAAATCAAGCGTATCGGAACCGGTTGCTACATGAGCCCAAAAGTTACTTTTGCACAGGATGAATTGACCGAATTCGGTTATTCCGCTAAAGGTAACTGTGTTATTGGCAGCATTTACCGCACTTGCGGAAGCAAAGTATGTCCAGGCATCATTACCGGTACTGCCACGGGTGAAGAGCTGAATATGAGAAGGATATGTTTCGTCTTCCGTTGTTAAATTCTCACTGACCGTGAAGGTTAAATCCGTATTGAATGAACCTGTTCCGTAACGATTCACTACCCAGTATTGTTCATCAAATACGGTATCTGCATTTTGAGGAATCACATTAGGGGTTGTATCAATACGTGTAACGGTAACGGATGCCCCGTTTTGCGAATTGAAGTTCATTGAAAGTCCGGTATTGGTAAAATCAATTGTTCCATTGGTTTCCGTTTCAGTATCGGAATACCCGGGGCCGAAGGGAATGGTGGAAGCAACCCAATCGTCATTTGTCATATTGGTTAGTGTTCCGGTGTAACCGCTGACGAAATCCGATAATGTTGTTCCGCTGCTGTCATTAAATTGCCAATAGCTTATTAATCCGGTTTCGCTGCCGGTTAAAGGCAGGTTCATGTTTTCCCGGATTTCGGTACTGTCAAGTGCTCTGTTCCAGATACGGATTTCATCTATTTTTCCATCGAAATAATGATTCCACCACCTGCCAAACCAAACATCATGGCTGCCGGTATTTAAGGTTGCATTCATTGAACCCGACAGTTCTCCGTCGTAATATAATTTTACAGTGCTTCCGTTATAGGTGAGGCAGTAGTGGTGCCATGAATTTTTACTGTCGTTCAAGGTAACATCCATATCACTTCCCCAAAGTTGAACACGCCAATGATTGTCTGTTGTAAGTGTACGGAAAGAAAAATCGGCAAGGCTTGTTCCGGTTGCTCCCGCCTGAAATATAGCGCCCTGATTAAAATTTTCGGTATAAGCCCAGGCTTCAATGGTTCTCGGATTATTTCCGGTAATCTGGGTGCCGGTTCCGCAGTTCACATAATCATCCGCGCCGTCAAAATCGAGTGCTGTGCCCGGGTAATTATCAATTAACACTTTTTCTTTTATGATGATAAATTGACCGAATACGGTTATTCCGTTAAAAGTTATGGTATTGTTGGCAGCATTAACCGAATCTGCCGATTTTACGAAAGACCAGGTACTGTCTGAAGTTGACGATCTTTGATAGAGCTGTAATTTTCCGGCTTTATTTTCTAATTCGGAAGTGATATCCTCATTTGTGGTAAAAGTAAGACCGGCATTAAAACTTCCTGTTCCATAACGATTTACAACCCAATATTGGTTATAAAATATACTGTCTGCATTTTGAGGTCTTACATTAGCCGCTGTGTCAATGCGGGTAACGGTAATACTTGCACCGTTTTGCGAATTGAAGTGCATGGAAAGTCCGGTATTGGTAAAATCAACTGTTCCGCTGGTTTCCGTTTCGGTATCTGAGTATCCGGGGCCGAACGGAATGGTGGAAGTAACCCAGTCGTCATCCGTCATATTTTGCAGTGTGCCGTCGTTTAATCCTCTGTCATCCGACAGGGTTGTTCCGCTACCGTCGTTAAACTGCCAATAGCTCACAAGTCCGGTTTCACCGCCGGTTAACGGCAGGTTCATATGTTCCCTTATTTGTGTACTGTCAAGAGCCCTGTTCCAAATACGGACTTCATCAATCGTACCATTAAAATTTCTTCCGGTAGCGCCGGTATTTTCTGCAATATTCACCAACAGGTCGTTCGTAGATATTGTTCCCGTTACCGCAACAGATGCATCTAATCTTCCGTCCACATACAGGTATTTATAAGAGCCGTCAAAAACAGCGGCGATATGATGCCAATGCCCGTCATTTACATTCGTTGAACCTTGCAGGTCAAGATTGCTCAGTCCGTTTGTTCCAAAGTCTAAATTGTTTGTACTGGTGTAGCGTTGCAGGCGCCAGGCGTCATCTCCTTTGTTTATCACAGCCTGCCAGATCTTATCAAAAGCATTAACTTTTATCCATGCTTCTACGGTCAAAGAATCGGTGAAATCGTAATCCGATTCATTGGGAATACTTACATAATCGTCCGTTCCGTCAAAATTGAGCGCCGTGCCCGGATAATTATCAATTATCTCTTTTGTGATGATAAACTGACCGAATCCGGTTATTCCGTTAAAAGTTACGGTATTGTTTGCAGCATTAACCGAATCAGCCGATTTTACAAAAGACCAGGTACTGTCTGAAGTTGACGATCTTTTATACAGCCGTAACATTCCGGGAGCATTTTCAATATCGGAAGTAATATTTTCATTCACGGTAAAAGTCAGGTCGGCGTTAAAGCTTCCTGTTCCGTAGCGGTTAATTACCCAATATTGTTTATCGAGTACGTTATCCACATCCTGAGGGTTCACGTTAGCCGTTGTGTCAATGCGTGTAACGGTAATACTTGCACCGTTTTGCGAATTGAAGTATATGGAAAGTCCGGTATTTGTAAAATCAACTGTTCCGTTGGTTTCGGTTTCGGTATCGGAGTATCCGGGGCCGAACGGAATGGTGGAAGTAACCCAGTCGTCATCCGTCATATTTTGCAAGGTACCGTCGTTTAATCCTCTGTCATCCGACAGGGTTGTTCCGCTACCGTCGTTAAATTGCCAATAGCTCACAAGTCCGGTTTCACCGCCGGTTAACGGCAGGTTCATATGTTCCCTTATTTGTGTACTGTCAAGAGCCCTGTTCCAAATACGGACTTCATCAATCATACCATTAAAATTTCTTCCGGTAGCGCCGGCATTTTCTGCAATATTCACCAACAGGTCGTTCGTAGATATTGTTCCCGTTACCGCAACAGATGCATCTAATGTTCCGTCCACGTACAGGTATTTATAAGAGCCGTCAAAAACAGCGGCAATATGATGCCAATGCCCGTCATTTACATTCGTTGAACCTTGCAGGTCAAGATTGCTCAGGCCGTTTGTTCCAAAGTCTAAATTGTTTGTATTGGTGTAGCGTTGCAGGCGCCAGGCGTCATCTCCTTTGTTTATCACAGCCTGCCAGACCTTATCAAAAGCATTAACTTTTATCCATGCTTCTATAGTCAAAGAATCGGTGAAATCGTAATCCGATTCATCGGGAATACTTACATAATCATCCGTTCCGTCAAATTCGAGGGTGGTGCCGGGGAAATTATCGGTTTGCGCGTTCAAGGTTGATGCATAAATTAACCCAAAGATAATACTTAGTGCGTATAAGAATTTCATTTTCATAGTTTTATTTTTTATCAGGTTAAAAATTATGTTTTAAACTTCTTCTCAAAAAAGCCGGTCAGCCGCGTCATCTCTTCTTTCAGTAAAAAGGCTTTGGCCCCGGCTTCCACTGCTGCTTTCTTTAAATGGGGGTCGTTATACCGGGTGAGAATCAAAATTTTTGCATCGGGAAACGAACGGGTAATTTTGCGGGAGGCGGCAATACCGTCGGGGAAACCCGTTTCAATGTCCATAATCACCCGGTAGGGCCGATAGCGGGCATATTTTTCAACGGCTTCATTCCCGTTTGTACACTCAATGAAAGTGTTTTGGGAAGCCGTCAGAATTGTTTGTGCCATTTTTCTGACAGCCCTGTTATCGTCGGCAATTAAAAAGACCATTTCGGGCATTAATAAATTCTTTACAAAGCTATAGCCTCAAAATGGAAAAGTAAATAAGGGTGTTTACTACAAATAGGTAGTAAACACCCTTATTTTTTAGTCAAATTTGCCCTTTTTTTCGATTTTGACTGTTTTTTGTCGTTCGGAGCCGGTTACAACGGGTAAAAA
>JALVZH010000297.1:0-3730 GCA_027022105.1 Bacteroidales bacterium
ATTTGGGGAACTGTTATAAATACCACTGTAAGTTAACCACTGCCGATAATCTTCATTGGTATTTTCTACCACCATGCCGCTTGGAAAGGAAGGGACGGATACATTATCAAAATCCACGAAATAGGGGATATTTGTTGATGTTGTAAACGAACTCTTATTACTCCAATCGCTATAGCCGTCGCTGCCGCAATTGGAACGGACATACCAATCGTAAGAGGTGTTTTCTGTAAGCCCCGTATAAGTGTATGGGTTACTTGTTACCCCCGTTTGCGTTGGGTTTCCTGTGGGTGTGAAACCTGCTGCGCCCAGTTCAATATCCCACTGGGAGGCATTGTTACTTGTCCATCCCAAATCGGCTGTCGAGGTCGAAATGTTGCTTTCGGTTTGTCCGCCGGGAGCGGGACAGGGGGGGTCAAAGATATGAATGTCATCAATATACCATCCGTTGTGATTGGCACTTGCGTCGGAAGTTAGCCTGAATCTGAATCTGACATTTGCAACTTTATAGGAACTCAAATTAAATGTTTCTTTTTTCCATTTAGTGTTATCCGGAGTGATGTTGCCCCAATCACTATAAGAGCCTTCATCAAAATATGTATGGTCGGCAATATAATTTGTTGAGTTTCCCTGATATGTAGTAGCAGGTAAATCTACATAATTCGTTCCTCCGTCAGTAGAAATTTGAACATAACATTTATCAAAATATTCCTCGGTTATTGCAATATGCCAAAACTCCAAAAACGGGGAGTTGGTTGACGACAAATCAAGTACACCGGTTTCGTGCAGAATGTTTGTGTTACTTGCGATATAGTCGTTGTGAACACTGTGCCAGCCGCTATGATACAATGCGGTATTGTCTGCAAAATCAGTACTGTTTCCCGATGCGTTATCAAAATATGTAAAACCGCTTTCAAAGTCTTCGGTAAGTGGTAAAGTATGAGGGGGAATTTGCGCAGTAAAACTCCATTCGTCTCCTGTTACGGTAGCGCTGCCGTTATAGTCTGTTGTAACTGTCCAGTAATAGATTGCTGAATAGTTCCAGTTGCTACTAACAGTATAAGAGCTGTTGGCAGCTCCCGAAATTGCTACGTTGTTTACTACATTGGTTCCACCCGAAGTGGTACCGACTGAAATATGATAGCCGTCGGCACCGGTTACATCGTCCCAGTCAAGCGTTGTTGAAGAAGCAGAAACGGAAGGTGCTCCGTTGGCAGGATCGGGGTTGGTTGCTTTTCCATCGGTTGTTGTAAAATTGTTTGCTCCTACCCAGAAACTTTGATGGCCATTGCTACAATTGGCACGTACATACCAGTCGTATCCTGTATTAGCCGTAAGCCCGGTGTAAGTGTAGTAGTTGTTACTAACTCCTGACTGTGTGGGGGTTCCGGTAGGTGTAAAGCCTGCATTATTAAATTCAATATCAAAGTTTGAAGCTCCTCCGCTTACATTATCTGTCCATCCTACCGTGGCGCTGTTTAAACGGAGGTTGGTTACAGATTGATTGGAAGGATCCGGACACGGAATGGTTCCGCTAACTTCAATATCATCAAGCACAACGCCATAGCCAGCCTGTTCGTATCCGTGAAATGCAATTTGATAGGTGGCCGTCAGGTTTGGTAAAGAAAAGGTTTCCTGTGTCCATGACGAAATGCTGTTGGTCCATCCTCCGAGATAGTGCCATGTGTCGGAGGAGGAGGTGCGGTAATAAACCGATAAGGTGTCCTGAGAACCGTCATCATCAGTTTGTGCATGCCAAAAGCTCAGTGTGGCAGTCAGTGCTTCAGTCAGGTCGATTTCAGGGGTAATTAACTTAGTGGCATCATCGTTGTAACTTTCTTCATAAAAGATTGCATTCCAGTTTCCGGTATGTGCTGATAAATAGTCCCAATCCCCATCCTGATATCCCCAGTCATGTGAACCATGGGCGTAGCTATAGGACCAGCCCGTTGGTAAACTCCCGCCTTCAAATCCTTCGGAAAGAAAAACGTGCCCGTACATTAGGGCGTTTATTCCGAATAAAACAAATAGTGTAATTAACTTTTTCATATTATAATAATTTGGTTTTCAGTTCTTCTCTATTTAATAAATCATCGCTCTTTTATAACTTCCCACTTCTCACTACTAATTACTAACTACTATCTGCTAACTCTCACTTGTGTGTTTCAACAAAATTGGTAACCGCTTCAACAAACTCATCGGCTTGATTGAGCATGGGCGAATGGCCGCTTTTTTCAAAAATGATAATCTTTTTATCTGCTGAACTTACCCTGTTATAAGCATCGTGGCCGAGTGTTGACGGTACTACAAAATCGTACTTTCCCCATAAAAACAGGCATGGGATTTTTATTTTGTGCAATTCGGGCGTGAATGAGTTATTTACAACTTCATCAAAAAATTTGTCGTTTCCCATAAAGGTGTAATTTCCAGAAAAAATTCTTGTAATGATGTTTTGATGATAAAAGACCCCAAAATCTCTCAGTGTTTTTGCATCTTCTTTTTGCAGTACATCGTCTTCAAGCAGGTATTTTTCAACAAGATGTGACTTGTTGTTTATCTCTATAATCATTTCATCGGTGAGGTTTGAGGTATCAACTGCGGAAGCCCACGAAACAATATTCTGCCATTCTTCTTTGTGATGGTTTAAATTGATTTGCTCGTTCCCGACAACGGTAAACTTTTTAAGAACATCTCTGTTTATTTTCGGGAAATCGTGCGAGCCGTCCACCTCTATCCAGCCCTTAATTTCGTTTTGATAATCGTTTTTTAACAAGAAAGCAGTGCCGAGTGTTCCGCCCCAGCTGTGACCGAGCAGAAATAGTTTGATATCGTTTCCGTATTTATATTTTAAAGTTTGAACAACCGCATGTAAATCTTCCGCCATCAAATCTATTGTAATATCTTCGGCATTATATTTACCTTCGGCCATTCCCTGCCCCCGTTGGTCCCAGTAAACCATCACATATTTTTTTTCCATCTCCTCTGCGGCTTTACCTGCACGGTTCTGATAACCACTGTCGCCGGGCCCGCCGTGGATAAAAACGATGAATATTTTTTCTGCGGCATTGCCATGCACATAAACCGGCATGTCGGCACCGGCATGGCGTACACGAAAATCATCCGATAAGATTAAAGAATCTTGTTTTTTACAAGAAGTGAGGAGTGTTAGTATGGTAATAATAAAAGGGAAAAATTTTCTCATTTTTTTCTTTTTTTAAAATCAAAACAAAAGTCGATTTCAAGGTTTAGCAGCGGTACAATGCCCGAATTGTAATCGAACAAAAACATAAGGTTTGTGGCAAAGATGATTGAATGCAGGTAGCCTTTATCTCTGATTTTTCCGGTCCCGAATGTTATTACAGGTGCAAAGTAGCTTCTTCCGCCCATGGCTGTTTCGCTGACAGTACCGTTTTCGTCCACCTCAAAAGTCCCGGGATAAAACGACCTGTATATTCCCGGCCCCAAACCTATCCGGAAACAGGAATTGTCTTCCCGTTTAATTCTTTTATAAGTAATTTCATAGAAACCGAAAGCTCCGATATGACTTTCGGGTTGCCAAAAAAATCCGACATGAGCACTTGTCAGAAACTGTTTTGTTGCTGTTTTATCAATTGTTTCTCCGTTTTTGGCGCTTTTGGATTTTACTGTTGTTTTTTCTGCCAGCGTAAAGTTTATTGCCGCTTTTATCCCCGGATTAACAAGGTTGTTGCCAAAATAGGAGAAGGTATATGTT
>JALVZH010000297.1:3740-6735 GCA_027022105.1 Bacteroidales bacterium
TATGTTCGTGTATTAAATATCTTTTTACCGTTTGGTTTTTGGGCAAAAGCCGATACAAAAATGAAAATCAGAATAAAGGCCGGTACAAACTTTTTCATGCTGCAACTGAAAAGAGGGCAACAAAATATGCTGCCTGATCCTTAATATGTTAATTATTAAGGAGCAAAAATAAAGGCTCTCAGCTGCTTAAACAATGAACCGAGGTTAAGAAATTCGTCTTCTTATACGGCTTAATGCCTGTGGGGTAACACCGATATACGAAGCAATATATTGAAGAGGAATTTCTCTGATTAGTTCCGGTTGTTCTTCAAAGAGACTTAAATAGCGTTCTCTCGCTGTTTTGGTAAGAAAAGAGAGTTCTCTGTTTAATTTGTTTATATACAAACCCTCGGCGGCAAAACGGCCAAACATATTTCCTTTAATTGTTTCTGCGTAAACTTTTTGTAAATTTTCGTAAGAGATGCTATAGAGTTCTACATCCGTAAGGCTTTGAATATTGTATTCCGATGGTTTTCTTGTCAAAAAAGATTTATAAGAACTGTAAAAGGTGCCTTCAAATGTGAAATCAAATGTGATATCATTTTCAATTCTTTCGAAGTAATGTCTGACAATACCACTCTCAACAAAGTTGAGGTAATTTTCAACTTCTCCTTGTTTCAGAATTACGGTTTTTTTGGGAAATTCGCGTTTTTCAAGCTTGGAGTAAAATATTTGCCAATACTCCTCTTTCAAAGGCGATATTTTACTGAAAAAATCTTTTATCTTGCTCATACAATAAAGATTAACGGGTTTTCATAAATCCGGATTTCTAAATACACAGCTTAATTGCCAAACCGCTTTATACAAAGAAAACAAAAAAATCGTTTAATCCGTTAAATTTGAGAATGAAAATTTCAAATCCACTCTTCTCCCATGGATTTAGTAACCGGAAATTTGTCTTTTCCGTCAGTTTATTGACGGAAATGCTATCTTTTCCGTCAGTTTATTGACGGAAATGCTTTTTTGCATATCTTTGAGAAAAATTATGTAGTGATGAAATACATTGTCCGTACCATAGAAGACGGCATAATTAAGACCTTAAAAACCAAAAGAAAAGTTGTTTTGGTTTTTGGTGCCCGAAGGGTTGGAAAAACCGAAATGGCAAAAAAAATAATAGAAAAGATGAGTTTATCTCACAGACTTCTTAATGGTGAGGATATTGAACACAGGGCTTTGTTGGAACAAAGAAGCATTAACAATTTTAAGCGTTTAATGGGTGATAAAGAATTTTTGGTAATAGATGAAGCTCAGGCAATTCCGGAAATAGGGCTTAAGTTGAAATTGATGATCGATTCGATTCCCAAAATAAAAATTCTTGCGACAGGTTCATCATCTTTTGAATTAAATAACCAAACCGGCGAACCGTTGGTTGGCAGAAAAAAAGAATACGTTTTGTATCCTTTATCACAAATGGAACTGATGCAACAGGAGGATTATTTTACAACGATATCGAATTTGGAGGATCGGCTTATTTTCGGTGCTTACCCGGAATTGATAGGACTACAATCCCGGAAAGAAAAAACGGAATTTCTTAAAGATATTGTAAATTCATATTTGTTAAAGGATATTGTTGCTTTTGAAGGGATTAGGAAAAGAGATAAAATTGTGAATTTGTTAAAAACGATTTCTTTTCGTGTAGGTTCGGAAATATCATTGGAAAGTATTGGAAAAGAACTGCAAATAAGTAAAAATACTGTTGAAAGATACCTCGATTTGTTATCAAAAGTTTTTGTATTGCACAGAGTTTCCGGATTCAGCCGAAATCTTGACAATGAAATCACAAAAAAGGCAAAATGGTATTTTTATGATAATGGTATCAGAAATGCAATTATTTCAAATTTTAAGCCGGTACAGTTGCGTGATGATGTCGGTAAATTGTGGGAAAATTATTTTATCAGTGAACGAATTAAATACCAGTCGTATCACAGGTTGCAGATAAACAATTATTTCTGGAGACATAAAAATCGACAGGAAATCGACTGGGTGGAAGAATCAGATACCGGTATTACTGCCTATGAAATCAAGTGGAGCAAAAACGCAAACGTTGTTGTTCCGTCTATGTGGAAAAAAGCATATTCGGAATCTGAATTTATTGTAGTTACACCCGATAATTATCTGGACTATATTACCGATATGGGTTAAATGCTTACGCGAATTTTATTACACCTGTTTTATTAAACTTTAAACAAGTTCATTAACAATGCATTATACTAATACAAAAATCCGAACATCCAAACAGGTATTACATTTTTGCCGCCGTATTCGATGTCATCCAAAACCAAAAACGAATCTTTTATCCCTGCAATCTGTTTTTGTGTTTTGTTTTTCCCGCCTGTTTCGATGGTGTATCTGCCGTCAACAAGAAAGTCTCCCCTTTTGGGGTATTTCACGTTTTTAATATAGGATACCTGATTAAGAAAAAAAGTTTCCCTAACCGTTCCTATATTTACATTCTCTGATAACGCATAAAGCAGATTCGGGTTACTAAAATAAATCTTGTCGGGTTTTCTGATAATTGTACGTCCGGTACCTTCCGTCGAAAGGAAACGTATAATGCCGCTTTGGCTTAACAGATATAAAAACTTGTATAAAACATCCCGTGTCGTTTCTATTTTTCGCGCTAACTCACTCATATTTATTTTAAAAGGAGAACTGCCTGCAAGCATTATTAACAATTTTTTCAGTTTTATCCGGCTTTCATACGAAATATTTTCAATGGTGGTAATGTCATTGTCAATTACGGTATTGATTACAGCCTCTATTCTGTCAAAATAATTCTCCTGATTTTCACTGACAAACGGATATGCCCCTTTCATTAAATATTGTCTGAAATATTTCAGGATTTTTATCCGGCTGTTAATTTTCAGTGCTATTTTTTCATGTACTTTGATAATTTCTTCAAATTGTACCGGTTCAAAGTCAAAGTTGTGCAACAGATTGAGGTGTTCTCTGAAAG
>JALVZH010000298.1 GCA_027022105.1 Bacteroidales bacterium
GAATCTAGTATAAAAAGTAACGGTGTTTTTTGCGTTATTATCTGCCTGATAACCGGCAAATCAGGCGACGAGTGCGGAATACCCTGTAATATCACAAGGTCATAAGCCCTGCTTTTTATTTTAAGGTTTGCTGTAAGTTGTTTGACATCAATGACATAGTTGTTTAACAGCTCCAAAGCCCTGCGAACAGCTCCGATATCGGGGTGAGGACTGTTCATAAGGATGAGTATGTGCCGCCGGTTATTCAAAACGTTAATAAAGATGTCCTTTTTGTTGTTTTTGTCGTTTCTTTCCCCGGCAAGCGGTTTTACCTCAATGCGCAGATGCTGTTTCCCCTGCTCCGAAGCTTTTATTTCAAATTTAAAAGTCCGGGTATAACGTTGAGAATTGATAAAAACGGTTGTGTCAACGGCTTTTTTATGGAAAGCCCTGACGGTAAGTTTTGCCTTTCGCCCTTTGAGTGAACGTGCACCCACAGTGATTTCGAGCGGGAATACATCGTCGCGGTAAACAAGGCTGTTGTAACGCACATCACGGATAAACAGGTCGCGGCGGGTGGTTGTATCGCCAAGCAACAGTGTGTAAACGGGTGCGGTGATGTCGCGGGCTGCATCGGCAGGGTCGAAACCGCTGTTGTAAATGCCGTCGCCGGCCACTACAACCACTCCGGCTGCATTGCCAAGATAATCCCTTTTTATTTTGGAAAACAGTTCGCCGTAATCGGAAATGCCGTCGGTGAAACCGGCTGTGCCTCCGGGTCTGGTTTTGGCGCCGAACAAAAGTGTATCAATATTATAGGAAGAAGAAAGTTCCCTGATGAGTTGTTTGATTTTTAACGGGTATTGATTTTTGTACCAGGCCGAATCTTTATTCATAACCACCGATGCCGAGTTGTCCTGTGCCAAAATAAGCAACGGTTTTACCACCTCTTTTGTGCGGGTAAGAATAAAGGGCGACAAAAGCAAAAGCAACAGTAAAAGCACACCGGCAAAACGCAGAAAACCGAGAAAAAGAGTAGTAATCCTTCCGAAATGGTTTTTCCGGTTTTTATAATAAAGCAGAAATGCATAACCCAATGCCACAAGAACAGCGGGGACAATAAACCAGACAGGATATGAGATGCTTATTTGAGGCATTGTAGTGTATTATTAACTGATTAATGAGATTTTGGTTTTACTTGATTTTTTACCCAATTTTTTACCCAACTTTTGGTGCATTGTTAATGGTTGATTTTAAATTTTTATTTTTCTATTAAGCATAAATTTCTTTTGGATTTGAAGTTTCGAATTAATGAGTATTAACGTGGAACGGTCATTTAATATTCATATTATTATTTTGTTCTACTTAAAAATATTTTCCCTATGCCAAATTAAATTTTTAATATTTGGGTAATATTTTTGTTTTTTTGGTAACAAAATTTGCTTGCCTTCAAATTGTTTTATTGAATATTGACTTTCAATATTATTTTCATTAAATTTCTTTGAAACAATAACGCGATAATTATCATCAATTGAGATTAATCCCCTGTCAAATGCTCGATGCAATGTTGGTGTTAATGAAATGCCATTTGTTATTGTGTCATCATATGAATTACTGAAAGGAATAATATGACAGGCATCGATTAAAGAGACGTTAAAAGTTGCATTAATTTGCAATCCTGATATTGCACAAGTATTCTGATAAATTATAGGTATTTGTTTTTTGAAAATATTTCCTCTAATAAACTTTTCTTCTTCAAAACTTTCATCATTTAATTCATTTTTAAGCTTTAACAATTTTTTCTTATAAATCTCAGATGATTCATTTAATATATCATTTTGAAGCTTATTTATATATTCAGTCCCTTTGTTATTTGGAAAATTGTTTTTTGAATCTGGGAAATACTTATCCAAAACAGCACTTTTCAATATTTCTCGTGCTTCTTTTTGGTTTAATAAATTGTACAGTTCAATGTCAATTTCAGCATAATTTATTGCTGCATTAAGATTTGAAAAACTTTTCATTGCAATTTTAGATTGCACCGCTTTTTCAAATCCTTTTTTAGGAATTAAATTCCAAAAAACTTCTGTCCTCAAATGATAAAAGGGTAATGCAAAAATGCAATGGTGTCGCTTACTTTCAACTAAATTTTCCCATAAATCTTTAAATACTCCAACGAGTTCCGGTGTAATATATATTTTGTTATCTTTAATCAAGCCAATCTCAATATTTGAAATTACACTTAAAATCATAATTGGCTTATGGGGTGCACCGCCATATTTATTATCACGCCTAAGATGAGTTAATTCGTGTAAATAATATTTTAAAGATTTTTTATTCATTAATATTGAATAAATTATGTTAGAAATTATTGCATAAGTAGTTCAATTCTTTTCTCCAAGTCGGCTTTTAGTCCCCGTTTTCTACTTAAAAGGGCTTTGCTTTTTAATAGTGATAAATGATCTTGAATAAGTTCAAAATCACCGTCTTCTTCACAAACTTTTCTTAAAAGTTCTTCTTCTTTACGAATATTTTCATCTTGATTTCCCATATCAATAGTTTTATTGTAAACAGAATTATAAGTTTTGGAAACTTTAAAATCAAAAATAAAATCTCTATACCAGATTACCTGAATAGCAACAAGTTCTTGATTTGATATTAGTTCTATTTTGGGGTTTATTTTTTGAATTTCTTTTTGAATTGTCAAAAGCCTTTTTAAGATAATATTTCGGTATTGTGGTGTATATGTTCCCATACCGTTTAATGCCGGTTTTCCGTTTCGCATATATGGAAGGCGATATTTTATTTCTTGCCTTTCTTCAACAAGTTGATCTCTGAATTTTAATAGAGGTGATAGCCAATTAAAACCATTTCTTATTAAAGCTGACATTGACTTATCTTTTTTTACAACCGTGCAAGTCCAACAACCGAATCGACTTTGTCCACAAGAAGAATGATTTTTATTTGTTACCATTGTTGGACATTCGTAATCATCTGCACTTGCGTTTGCATATATTTGAAAAAGTTCACTATTATCAGACCCCCAAGGCGACTTCATTGTATTGATAATATACCAGATTTCTTCGAGGGTCAGATTTTTTATTGGTGAATATAAAAAAGTGTTTGCTAAATTCGGGTGTTTTGTTAATCTTTTACCCCTGATTTCGTGCTTTTTTATTGTTTTTGCCCTTGTTGCACTTTCTGCTGTCCTTGTACCGATTAATATTATTGCTTCGCCATTGATGTCGATTTGCTCCGTGATAAATCTTTGAGTTGGTTTTACTTTTAATTTTTCAGTGCACCAACGAAATGAATTATTTGGTACAGGATAACCGCGACCAATTAAATTAACCCACCACGAGTCTTCTAAACGAGGTGTTGTTTTATGTACATAAATTGGCATATCTTGTTTAACAGCGGCGAGTTTAATTTTATCTAAAACTTTATCAACATAGTTAGAAATTATAGGATTCTCTACTAATGTATCATTACAAACAATGTGAATATCACGACCGGTAATTCCTGCTATTTGTTTTATTTCTTCGATTGCTTTCCAAACTAACTGTAACATTACAGTTGAATCTTTTCCTCCGCTAAAACCTATTATCCAAGGTCTGTTTGTTTCATCTGCATATAAATATTGGTCAATTATTTCATCTATTATATGTCTTATCCTTTTTGTCATAATCAGCTTTTGCTTTACAAAAATATTATTATTTTCAGTTTATTGCGCCTAATTTTTTATTGTGTGTAACTTTACACTTTCAATGTTATTATCCGATATTGATAATAGATGTTCAGATTCATTAAACCTCATTCTAAAACAACTCCAACTGCCCTGTGTCGGGATCAATTTTATAGCCGCTTTCGGGGTCTTCGTCGGCTACATCGTTGCTTGCGGTATCATCAACTGCTTCCGGTTCTTCCGTTTTATTTCCTTTTTCCTCTTTTGTGTTCTGTTTTGTTACGGTGTCGTCCGGTTCATTATTATTCTCTTTTTCTTCCGGATTTTCTTCGGGATTCTCTTCCGGCTCATAGGGCAGGGGGTCTATAAAACGTATCTTTTTCACCTCTTTTGTAGTCAGCCGTTTACCTTTGGCTTTGTAGCTCTTTTCTCCGATAAAATCGGCAGCGTTGATAATCTCAAAATCAAGTTCCGCATTTTTGCCCGTAACCATCTCCATTTCCACACGCGGAAGGTAATCGAGTGAGAAAAGAATCAGTTTTGTGCCTTTTGTATCGGGAATGAATTTGTACCGCTTGTTCACCACACTGCTTTCGGAAACGGGGAACCGTTTCAGGTAATATTTACCCGATTCGCCGTCGAGATAAACCGCCGTTATAATTTTTTTCGGGTCGAATTTCTCAATGTGAATCATTTCGTCATCGAAGTGTGTTGACAAATCGAACGAGGTGAGCTTGAACTCTCCCGTTGACAAAATGGTAAGGATTTTGTCTTTTGCGGCAAAGGCCCCGAGGTAGGTTCCTCTTTCATCGGTATTGAGCCGGCGTACTGTTTCGTCGTACCAAATGTCGCGTGCGCCGAGGGTTGAAAGCCCCTCCTCACGTTTTACAATGGATTTTATCGATTTTTTTGTCAGGATATTTCCTTTTGAACCTCTTCCCTTTATGGCCAGCTCTTTAAAATCATATTCAAAAGAGGTTTTTTTCAATTTCGGTTTCGGCCTCAGATAAACCTTTATTACTTCCGCCTCGCCGTTGGGGTTTGCGGTAAAATAAACCACTTTCGATCCCGGTGTTCCGGCCGTAAGGTTGTATTCCCTGTCGCGGGTAACGCCCAATACCGAAAAGCGTTTAACATAATAATTTCCGCGGGTGCCGTCGCGATAAACCATGTTGTAAACCGTGCGGTCGTCGTTCTTTTTAAAAACGTCTATATGAATAATTCCTTTGCCCACAAAGACTTTCGGCGCCACTTTGGTTACAATAAAGGTTCCGTCGTTTCTGAAAACAATAATATCGTCAATATCGGAACATTCGGTAACAAATTCGTTTTTCTTCAGCGAGGTACCCATAAACCCTTCCTCACGGTTTACGTATAATTTTTGATTGGCCACAGCCACCGACGAAGCCTCAATGTTATCAAAAAACCTTATCTCCGTCCGTCTTTCCTTCCCCTTACCGTACTTTTTCTTTATCTGTTTAAAATAGTTTATGGCGTACTCAATGAGGTGTCCCAGATGGTTTTTTACCTCTTCTATTTCGGTTTCCACCCCTTTTATGTATTCGTCGGCCTTAAACGAGTTGTATTTCGAAATACGTTTGATTTTGATTTCGGTAAGCCGTACAATATCGTCCTCGGTGATTTCTCTTTTCAGTAATTTTTTAAAAGGTTGCAGACCCTTATCAATGGTTTTAATCACACAATCCCAGGTTTCACACTTCTCTATTTTCAGATAGATACGGTTTTCGATAAATATTTTTTCGAGCGACGACTGGTGCCACTGGTCTTCCAGCTCACCCAGCCGTATTTCCAGTTCTCTTTTCAGTAAATGGACGGTTTGATCGGTATTTCTTCTCAATATCTCTTTTACCGAAAGGAATTGGGGTTTGCCGTCGGCTATTACGCAGGCGTTGGGCGATATGGAAACTTCGCAGTTGGTAAAAGCGTACAGTGCGTCAATAGTTTGGTCGGGCGATACGTTGTTGGCAAGATGAATGACGATTTCCACATTTTGCGCCGTATTGTCGTCAATCTTTTTTATCTTGATTTTGCCTTTGTCGTTGGCGGCAATGATTGAGTCTATTAGCGAAGTGGTGTTTGTTGTGTAAGGGATTTCGGTGATGACGAGTTTGTTTTTTTCTTTTTGTGAAATGCGTGCCCGCAGCCTGATTTTACCGCCGCGCAATCCTTCGTTGTATTTCGAAAAATCGGCCAGTCCGCCGGTAATAAAATCGGGCAGTATTTCAAAGTCTTTTCCTTTCAGGTAGGCAATGGAAGCATCAATCAGTTCATTAAAATTGTGGGGCAATATTTTGGATGCCAGTCCCACGGCAATACCTTCGACGCCCTGTGCCAGCAACAGCGGAAATTTCACCGGAAGTGCCACCGGCTCTTTGTTGCGCCCGTCGTACGATGCTTTCCATATGGTGGTTTTGGGATTGAACACCACCTCTTTGGCAAAAGCCGACAACCTGGCTTCGATGTACCGGGGTGCAGCGGCACTGTCGCCCGTAAGGATGTTGCCCCAGTTTCCCTGAGTATCAATAAGCAGCTCTTTTTGCCCCAGTTGAATTAAAGCATCGCCGATGGATGCGTCGCCGTGGGGATGAAACTGCATGGTGTGTCCGATAATGTTGGCAACCTTATTGTAGCGTCCGTCATCAAGGCGGCTCATGGCATGCAGGATGCGCCGCTGAACCGGTTTCAACCCGTCTTCCAGTTCGGGTACCGCACGCTCCAGAATAACGTACGAAGCGTAGTCGAGAAACCAGTTTTCATACATACCGCTTAAATGATGCTGAGCCTCTTTATTTTGTTCCGGTTTTACCTGCTCGTTCTGTTGTTGTAAATCGTCTTTGCCTTCCATGTCAATCTTTTCGTTTATTTCCAAAAGCGAATGATAAGAATTTCCGCCAGAAGCATCAAAAGCGCAAAAGTAATAAATAGCTTCCAGAGTTTTGTGCGTTTATCGGGCGTGTTGATAACTTCCTTTATCATGGCAGCCGGGTTGCCGGCTATTTGATACCGGGGTAACGAAACCGCTTTTAACAGACTGTCCAGCTCTTTTTTACCGTAAAACTCCATTTCCGATTCTGCACGGTTTGCATTAAAAGCCAGTTGTTTATAAACGGTATCTTTGGTCCGTAACAGATAAACTCCCGCTTTTGTAATATTGTTCCCGAGGTCGATAACCAGGCTGTTGTTAATCCGTCGTTGCATGGGTATAAAAGTGATGTTTTTGTTGGTAATTGTTAATGCTTCGTCGGTATTTGCAGGCAAATCGCTGTTTAAAACAATGCGCATATCTTTTCCCATAAAGTAAAAGGGTTTGTCCTGCGAGCCCTGTTCCGTGGCCATTGCGAAAAAGAGTACCGTAAAAAGCGGGTTCTCAGACAGATTGCTCCACCGTTCGTTCAGCGGCAGGGTAAGTATAAACAGGTTGCCGGCACCAAAATGCTTTGTTGCAACCAACGGATCGCCATTCAAAAGACCGGTTAACGGCTGAAGGTTGTCGCGCATGGAATAACGGTATCCGTAATGTCTGAAAACCACCGGAAAGTCGGCATTGACAGGTATTTCCGAAATGGCTCTTTTAAAAACCGGATGGGTTGCTTTAATGGTTGCAACCCTGTCGGTAACCGTATCTTCCGAACCGTAACTTCCTGCACCAAAGGTCTTCAACAGCGGATTAAGCGGTTCGGGTTTGCCGTTGGCGGGCGGTATTACCGTAAGGTTGCCACCTGCGTTTACATACTGTTTCAGCATATTGAGGAACCCGCTGGAAATACCGGACAGTCCGTTCAGAATAATCAGGTCGAAATCGTTGAACCGGTAACGGTTTAACCGGCGGTAAGAGGTATGCCGGTACGAAAAAAGCGAATCGGAATCATAAAATGTCTTTAAAAAAGTGTTGGCCGAATCGGCACTGTTGTCAATCTCAAGTACTTTGATTTTGTCTCTTACATAAAAGGTGAATAACAAATTATCGTCAAAGGTGATGGGATAATCTTCTATTTTCAGGTTACCCTGGTGCCAGCCTGTTTGCCCTACAGTAAACCCCAGCGTTACGTCGGTATAATCGTTTGCCCCGATGTCAATCCCCGCAAGGGCTTTTTGCTTGTTGTCAATGTATAATTTTATTCCCAGCTTTTCCACAGGTGAGGGCGAGGCGTTGACAACCCGCACGACAAGGGTGGCATGCTTGCCCGGTAGCAGGTTGGGCTCTTCAAAGTGGCAACTGTCGATGTACAGGTTGTGCAAAACGGTGTGCCGGTACGGCAAAAAATAATAAAGAGAGGCGGTATCAAAACCGGTTTGCGCTATGTCAATCTGGTTTTTCTGGAAATCGGAAAAGAGGAAAGCCCTGTAGCTTATGATGTTGTTTTTGCGTGCTATGCGGTTCATTTGCCTTATCACCTGCGAAAGTCTGCCGTGATGGTTGCCGGTAACGGTCTTTTCCAGTTTCAGCGCTGCTTCCGAACGGTTGAGCAGGTGATATCCGAAACCGGGATTGTTCGATACCACGGCAAATTGTTCGTTTTTAGGCGATCTGTTTATCAGTTTTAAGGCCTGGCTTCTCGCTTCGTCTATCAACCTGCCGGTCTCACCTTCGGCTTCCATGCTGTATGAGTTGTCGAGCGCAATAAAAGTAACACCCCGCTGCCGGCTTTCCCTTTCCATTGACGGGAAATAGGGCCCTGCAAAGGCAAGCACGGCAAAAACAACGGTTAGTATTCGTGCCAGTAATATGAGCAGGTGTTTCAGGCGGTTTTGCTTTTTGGTTTCTATGGATATGTTTTTCAGAAATTCGATGTTGCTGAACCATATCTTTTTGTACCGCCTGAAATTAAACAGGTGTATCAATATGGGAATTGCCACCGCCGCAAGGGCATATAATATCTCCGGATGGGAAAAACGCATGCTTTCAATTTTGAAAGGCACAAAATTAATTTAATTTGGAACATGAATTCAACCCGCCTGATGCGAGTTTAAATCGGGGTAATTCGTTAAATTCGATGAAGTTGTTTACAAATTAACCTGTAAAATCTGTTTTACAAAATTGGAAATATCGTACTCGGGGTCGTTAAACACTTTGTACAACTCCCTCATCATCAGTTTTTTTGTTTTGATGTGTTTTTTCGAGGCAATTTCTTCCATAAAGATATTGGTGGCAATTTTACCTTCCAAAACCACCTTTTCGGAAATATAATCGGTAAAAAATCCTTTGCCGATAAGCAGTCCCAGTGTACGGTTGCGGCTCATGTCGTTCAGTGCCGTAAGGCTGAAATCGCCAAATCCGCAGTAGTTAAATATGGTCTTTTCCTTTCCGCCGAATTTCGACAGGATGTAGCGCATTTCGTTTATTGATTTGGTAATCACCAGCGAACGCAGGTTGGGGCTGTCGAAATGGGCATCCACTATACCGATGATGATGGCATAAATGTTTTTCAAAATGCTCGAAAGCTCAACGCCGATAACGTCGGTAGAGTAATCGAGATAAATACTTGTGTTGGCGAATAGCTCCCCGAAGAAGTCAAAATCACGGTTGCTTTTAGAGGCGAGTGTCATTCCTGTGGGGATTTCGCCGATGATTTCGCGTGCAAACGAGGGCCCTTTCAAGCTGAATACCGGATTGGGTACCGTTTTTTCAAGGCACTGAATTATGGTTTTGTGTCCCTGTCCAAACCCTTTGGCAAGGTTTACCAGTTTGGTTTCCGGATGAAAATATTCTTTGTTCTGTCTCACATAATCAACGGTAGCGGTAGAGGGAATGCCGAGAAAAATTACATCTGCCGAATAGAGTGTTGCTTTGTCGTCGGTAGCTTGCAGCGAAGGATGAAGCTTTACCGAGGGGAAATATTTTTGGTTAATATGATAGGTATTTACCGAATAAATCACCTCCTGCTCAATGGAAACCATCTCGACACGAACTCCGGGTTTTTTGCTCAGAACATGACCGATTGCCGTTGAAATGGCTCCGCTGCCGATAAAACAAATCTTCATTCTTTCCCTTTAGTTTCAAAAAGGCTGCAAAAGTACGAAAATTATTCACTTGTCTGTTTTTTGGGCGGCCGGGCAGGCTTGCAGTTGCATTCTTTCAGGAATCGCAAGCTATCTCTTCCTTCCTTGCCATATTTTCCATTCTTAATTCTAATGTCTGATATCTTACATCAAAAATAAGAAATAAAACATAATACATCCAAACGCTTGTCTGCCTATGGCTGATAAAACATAATACATAATACATAAAACATAATACATCCAAATGCGTGTCCGCCGCAGGCTGATCAAAAATCAGACTTTTATTACCAACCGCAAAACCTTATCAATCTTCTCATTAATATCATCCGATACTCGCCACCAATAAATCAGTGCAACAAATACAACGGTAATAATGATGCTTCGTACAATCAAATCAATAATATATTCTTGTAAGGGCGGAATAAAATATACACTGAGCCAGGCGAGAATGCTTGCTGCAATCAGCAACAGGTGTTTTTTATTATAGGGTTGAAAATCATAGGTCTTAATAAGGAATATGAATTTGGATAAATTGTAAATAAATTTGGATAGAAATGATGCCAGAGCAGCACCCACCAGCCCGTATTGAGGAATAAACAACAGGTTGGTGACAACAATTAAAGCGGTAAAACCGAGCAGCAGGTACGAAAGCCAGCGGTAGTGCTTTGAGTTAACAATAATGTGCGGACTGATACCCTGAAAAATATCGGTTAAATTGGCAAGTGCAATAAACACAATAACGTATCTTCCCGTTTCATAGTCTTTTCCGATAATATGGAAAATATTGTCCAGGTTACCGGTGATTCCCAAAAACAACAACATTCCCACAACACCGAGGCTTAATGTGCTTTTTCTGTAAATGTCGAAAATGGTTTTTCTGTCGTCCTTTTTCCAGGCATCGGCAATAATCACCGAGCTAATCTTTCCCATGGTACGCATGGGTACCAAAATCAGTGTTCCGAAGAAAAAGGTGATGGTGTAAATTCCTGCAGCTTTAAGCCCGAGAAAATGGTTTACCATAATCACATCAATGTTCATTACCAAAACACCCGAATAGCTGGCAATGATCCCGAAAAAGGCCACGCTCAACATCTCTTTTGCCAGTTTTTTGCCAATAAATCCCAAATCGGGTTTCAGAAACAGAATCTTGTCTTTAGCCAAATGATACAGTAAAAACAGGGCAGGGGAGATCAGTGCAACGGTATAGAGAATTACCATGGTGTGGAAGTCCGTCACCTTGAAAAAATAAAGCAACACCGAGAGAAGTATGAGCGAACGCTGAACCACTTCTTTGTAGATAATCCCGATGACCGCATTGTACAAAACCCTGTAATAGGTATCGAAAATTCCGAACAACAGCGTAAAGAAAATGAGGGGAACCACATAATAAAAATAGGGTATAAACAGAGCCGATTTCTCTTTGGAGTGTTCCACCACCTGTTGGTGAAAACCCATATAGACAATAGCGGTAACAATAAATCCTGCCAAAGCAATCATAAGGGTAAGGCCAAGGTAGCCGTGGTGTTTCTTTTCATCGTCCCTGAAATGCGGAAAGAGCCTTACCGTAACGGTATTGACTCCCAACACTGCAAACTGCGCCAACAGTGTGGAATAGGAAACCAGCAGCCGCAGCAGACCCACCTCGTCGGTAGATAGCATTCGCGGGAAAAGCAATCCCGTTGTCAAAAAGCCGAGCCCCACCCCGATGTAGGAGTAAATGGTTCCCGAGATTGATTGTTTTTGAATGATGCCCATGCACGAATGTTTCGGCGAAAATAGGAAAATATTTTCAGGAACTTTTGTAGTTTATTTATCGTTGATTAAATATTTTTATTGTCCATAATAATTATTTATAGATTTGCAATGATTGTTTTTACGGAAAAAGTAATGAAGGATTATTCACAAGTAGGGATTATTATTCAGGTAAGATATTCATCAACACGTTTACCGGGGAAAATGTTAATGCCATTTCATGAAGGAAAGACAATGATAGAAGTTTTTCTGGAGAATATAATGCAAAACAGGAGTAATCAGTTAGATATTGTTTTAG
Source organism: Bacteroidales bacterium (assembly GCA_027022105.1). Classification (GTDB taxonomy): domain Bacteria; phylum Bacteroidota; class Bacteroidia; order Bacteroidales; family F082; genus Sulfidibacterium. The sequence goes on from JALVZH010000298.1 coordinate 11,736, forward strand.
CAACATCCGTAAACAGCAATGATGACGTTTTTGAGGAGGTTGCTCAGAATTTTAGGATAAATATTTACAGAGGAGATGAAAATGATGTGTTGCAAAGAATGGTAGATGCAGCCCGTAAGTTTAATTTCACAAATATTATAAGAGTATGCGCTGATAATCCTGTTTACGATATAAAAGGAACTGTTGAATTGATTGATTATCATCTGAAAACAGGTTCCGATTATACTGCATATTGTCTTGAAGGTATGTTACCTTCAATAAGAACCCATGTGGGATTGTGGGGTGAAATAGTGAAGATTGAAGCTTTAGAGCGGGTGATAGCTATGACTAATGAAGCAATTTACCATGAACATGTAACCAATTATTTGTATGAAAACCCTGATGTTTTCAAGGTAAATCTTGTAGAAGCACCTTCCGTTATTTTCAACCGCAGGGACATAAGATTAACCGTAGATGAATTGGATGATTTTAAACTTATGCAGGAAATTTACGGTACGATAAAAGAAAATTCAGTTAATTTTACAATTGATAATCTTATAAAATTGATTGATTCGAAACCGGAATATTTACAAAGAATGAAAAAACAAATTCAAAGGAATCAGAAATAACAGTTTAAAATGAGCGTAGAAACATATATTGTTGGAGAGATTGGACAAAACCATAATGGTGATATAGAAATTGCAAAAAAACTTGTTGATATTGTTGCCGAGCCGGTTAAAGATGATCTGTTTGGTACACAGTTGAGACCGATGAATGCCATTAAGCTGACCAAAAGAGATTTAAAAGAGGAGTTATCGGTTTCGGCAATGAACAGACCTTATACAGGATATCATTCCTTTGGTAAAACATATGGAGAACATCGGGAGTTTCTGGAATTAAGCGACGAGGAACATTACGAAGTATATAAATACACCAAAGAAAAAGGATTGGACTTTGTAGATACATTGTGTGCCGTAGGATGTTTATCAATATTCAGATATTTTGAACCGGATCGTTTGAAAGTGGCCTCACGTGATTTAACAAACATTCCCTTGCTATCAGCCTTGGCAGAAACAAAAGTACCTATTATTTTATCCACGGGAATGGGAGGTAAACCCGAGCTGGACGCTGCCTTGGAAGTGATTACAAAATATCATTCTGATATTACAATCTTACACTGTTTATCGCAATATCCTTCGGAATATCAAAACATTAATTTAAATACAATTCCATATTTAATTAAAAATTATCCCGAATATACGATTGGTTATTCGGATCACTCTATCGGGATTATGATTCCTGTGGCTGCAGTGGCATTGGGTGCACGCGTTATAGAAAAACACATTACTTTAGATAGAAATATGAAAGGTACGGATCATGCAGGTTCGCTTGCCCCAGATGGCATAAGAAGAATGGTGAGGGATATTCGCAATCTGGAACTTGCTTTTGGTGAAGAAGGAATGTTTGTTAGTAAAGCCGTGAAAGATACAAAAATAAAACTGGAACGTTCGATAGCTTCGAACAGGAATATTGAAAAGGGGGAGGTTATTACCGAAAAAGATATTCACCTGTTAAGTCCGGGAGACGGTTTTAAATGGAATGAAAAGAATATGGTGGTCGGTAAAAAAGCGGTACGTTTGATTCCAAAAGATGAGATTATTTATAAAGATATGATAGAATGAAAGTAAAATTGGTAATAACAGATATTGACGGAGTATGGACGGATGGCGGAATGTATTACGACAGACAAGGAAATGAATGGAAAAAATTTAATACTTCGGACAGTGCCGGTGTTTTGTTTCTGAAAGATGCTGATATTCCTCTTGTAATTTTAACCGGCGAGAACTCTGAAATAGTATTAAAAAGGGCTGAAAAACTTAATGTTGAACGTGTGTTTATTGGTGTTAAAAACAAGTTGGATAAAGCACGTCAACTATGTAAAGAAATGGGAATTTCTCTGGAGGAGGAAGTTGCTTTTATCGGTGATGATATCAATGATGCATATTTGCTTCAAAAAGCCGCTCTTAGTGCTGCTCCTGCTAATGCCTGTGATTATATTAAAAATATAGCAAACTGGAATTTAACCAAAAAAGGAGGCGAAGGTGTGTTTAGAGAATTTGTTGAAAAGCTTTTAATGGAAATGAACTTGTTTGACAAAATAATAAATAAGTATCTATCCCAGTGATTTAATAAACGAAATTACCCTTTCGGAAACTTTGCCGTCAATTTTGTATGCATATTTGTTAATAAATTTATCATAGGCAGCCCGGTTTAAAGTAAAATCTTTCGATAAAATTGTTTTAATGTGCTCTATTAATTCGGTTGTATTCGTTGCCTGAAAAGCGACACCCTCTTTATGATATTTTTGAATATCTTGTTTTAACGGGTCAATGATTATCAGTGGTTTGTTGAAATACACTGCTTCGGCACCTACCGTTGAAAAACTGGTTATAACTATATCGCTTTTTGATAATAACAGGTATAAATCTTCCCAATATAGAATCTTATAGTTTTTAATTCCCACTTTTTTAGCAATGGAATCATAATAATCGAAATCGTTTTTTTCGCCCTGATGAAGTTTAAGGACTAAAAAACAATCCTGACATTGTTTAACGCTTCTGAAAACATACTCTGCTGTTTTTGTGCGTAGTGAATTATCTCTTTGAGGTTGTGAGGCAAATAATATTATTTTTTTATTGATACCTTTTAAACTTTCAATACAAATATCGGAATTGATTAATTTGTTAATAATATCAGTACGTATTTGTCCGACTACTTTTACCGATTTATCAGGATAATTTGCTTCGTTTACCAAAAATTCTTTCCAGTATTGACCCCATACAAGTGTGTAATCCGTTTGAATTTTACGTACTCCGTCTTGTTTTGAATATATGTATGCAGGATGAAGTTTATGAATCGTTCCGTGCTGTATGCCTATTGTTGTAATATTTGAGTCTTTTGCCGCATCAAGTATGCTTTTGAACCGGGGACTGTTTTCATCTATGGTTGTAATGGTCTTAAATGAGTGTTTATTAAAAAAATGCCTGTATGCCAAATATTTAAATATAAAAATCTTTAATGTGCCTAACGAATGTTCAAAAAGGTTAAAGATTATTTTCTGCTCCTCATTCAGGTGTTTCGTGTCAAGTTTATTAAACTCATTTTTGGCTTTCTCAAAAATCTGCCGGTAATCTTTTCTGACCTTTTTCGAAATCAATGCATTAAAAAGAATATGGTCTCCAACCGCTTTGTCTTTTTTTATTTTAAACATCCATTTTTCTACATGAAAACGAAATGTTTTCTTTTTCTCAGGCAGGTTAATGTCTTCTATAACTGCAAACTCATCGTCCGAAGCATTGTATAAATAATAAAAGATTATATCACTGTAATCAGGTTTTAATGTTTTTATATTTAATACTTTTTGTTTTACTGCATTATCAATTAAAATATGTTTCTTGTTTTTTAAGTGTGGTGAGAAAAGATATGAGAAAATAATTCTAATGGAAATTACAATAAAATACTTTAACGTTTCATAATAGTTTAGGCTGTTTTTATCTTTGCTTTCGGGTAAAATTACTTCAAAATGCTTGTTGTTTTTTAATGCTATTTTTGCTATTTGGTTTTCAGAATAATATATGATATTCTCATATTTGGGGGCTAAGTTTAAAATAAAATTAACTTCATATAATAAATTACGTGCTGTGAAATAGGTGTTTAGTTTTGAATAATGCCAGAGACTCATGGAATCAAATAAAAAGCGATCTGTTATCGTCTTTCCTTTTATTTTAATTTCTCCGAAATTAATGATCTCATCCATTAACCGGAAATTGATTTCTTTTTTTTCTTTTGCACTTATTTCCTTGATTTTAACTACATTAAAACGGTTACTGAAATAATCCGGAATATCATAGGTTTGAAAAATATGATATTCATTATTAATCAATGATTCTATTTCTTTTATCTCTTTTTTGCTAAGTTTCCTGTCTATTACTACTGCTTTCATAAAAGTTTTTCTTACTTTTGGAAGCAAAAGTATTAATACTTAAATGAAATTCGGTTTTCTTTCGCTTTTTTTATTCTTTGCGGCGGGTTTGCTTGCTCAAAATCAGTATCAGATAAAGCTTTCGAAACAGGGGGACGAGTTGTATCCGCAAATAATACGTACGGCAGATAACGGCCATATTATTTTTGGACGTACTTCATCGGATGCTTATGGAAATAATGATTTGATGATGATTAAAGCAGACTCGAAAGGAAATGTATTGTGGGCAGGGCACTATGGTGATGAAAAAAGGAATTTGTCGAAAAGAGTAATCCGTTTTGAAAACTACTATCTCTTTGCAGGTTGGTTAAATCAGTTTGCAATTACGGATGATCTGTTGTTTTTTATAATGGACGATAATGGGAATATTTTACGCTCAAAATCTTGGGGCTTGGATGGTGATGATGAAATTCAGGGTGTTGATTATATGGGGAATGGTAAGTTCGGATTGGCCGGTGAAACATTATCCCTCGGGTCCGGCTATACCGGTGACATTTTCATAACCACCATGAATGAAGATCTTGAATTGTCCGGCCTTACTGTTTATTCGCACAACGATGTCCTTGTTCCACGTCAACTAAAATACACTTCAGATAATTCATTTTTTATTGTCGGTTTTGCACTCAGTGGGGGAGGAGCAACGGCTTTTGTTTTAAAATCGGATACACTGGGAAATATAATCTGGGGCTACCGTTTCGGTGACGGTTCCAATACGAGATTATGGAATGCGTTGGAAGACAATGAAGGAAATCTGGTTGCCGTAGGGCATACAAACGGATATGGTGCACAAAGTGATGATCTTCTGTTTGTTAAGTTTAGTCCGGATGGAACTTTGCTGGCAGCAAAAACTATCGGTTCAACGGGAAAAGAGATGGGTTACGGTATTATAAACGGGCATGACGGCGGTTATGTTGTTGTAGGAGAAACCACAAGCTTTGGAAACGGAGGTAACGATGTGATGTTTTTAAAACTTGACAACGCAGGAAACTTTAAAAAAGGTTTTACCTATGGCGGAAATGAAGATGAATTTTATCCTGCTATTGATTACAATACGTCAGATTCGGGATATTGTATTGTTTCCGAAACAAATAGTTTCAACCCGGATAACTCCGATTATTTTCTGATTACCACCGATAACAACGGATTATCGTGCTGTTCAAACGAAATTACCGGTATCTCCGTCAAAGATATCAATTTGCCGCTTTTAACCACAGGTTTTTCCAAGTCTCATGGGAATTTTGAAGTCAGAAACCATAATATCAATTATTCTGCCTATGGTATGAATACGGTTAATTTGTGTCTTGATTCTGTTTCTATTGTCGGACCGGATTCCTTATACTGTCTTGATAGTGCAAAATACACAATTGACCCTAAAGTTTTGATAGATGTTGAATGGGTGGTTCCACCCGGTGCAACAATTGTTGAATCGGACAATGATACGGCCATTGTTGTTGATTTTGCCAATGAATCAGGCTGGATTTATCTGTTGTCGGGATTTTGCCCCGGTGATACTTTGGATTCTTTGTATGTTACGGTAACCAATGGAAATGCGACGCCTGTTGACCTCGGCCCCGATACCTCATTCTGCTACGGAAAATCAATAACCCTTTCACCGGGTTCCGGCTACATCAACTATTACTGGCAAGACGGCAGTGGTGATACGGCTTATGTTGCTACCCGAAGCGGAATCTATTGGGTACAGGTGACCGACTCGGCAGGTTGTACGGCAAGCGATACGGTAACTGTCGAAACCTTTATGACGTTTGATTTTTCCATAGGAAACGATACCGTCATTTGCGACGGCGATTATATTTTCCTGAACGGCCCCGAAGGTTATGCCGCTTACCTGTGGCAGGACGGTTCCGATTACAATTCCTTTATTGCTGATACAGCAGGGATATACTGGCTCGAAATAACCGATACCAATAATTGCGCAGCAAGGGATTCCCTGTTGCTGCAAACCGATAAAGTTCCCGCCGGCATACTGGGAACCGATACATTGATGTGTAAAGATTCCGTAAAGGTGTTACGAACACATCCCGCTTTTGAGCAATACTTTTGGCAGGACGGCTCACAGGATTCCCTGTACATAGCCGCAGAACCCGGAAAATATTGGGTAATGGTTTTCGATACCTTGGGATGCTCTGGAAGCGATACCATTACCCTGGGTTATTACCCTGCCGTAACACTCGAACTGAAACAGGAAGGTTATTTGTGCGAGGACGACAGCGTTCTGCTAACGGCAATATCCAATTACGATAACTTCATCTGGCAGGACAGCAGTACCAGTTCTTATTTTGTTGCAAAAGATTCGGGAACCTATTGGGTAAGTGTAACCAATGGTTGCGAAACAAAACAAGACACCATTATCATTGATGCCTGTTCCTCAATTTGGATTCCCAATGTATTTACCCCCAACAACGACGGTTACAACGACTATTTTTATGCCGTGGCAAAAAACATTTCCAAATTCAAGATGAAAATTTTCAACCGTTGGGGACAGGTTTTGGCCATATTGAACAGCATTGACGAAAAATGGGACGGCACCTACAAAGGCCGTCCGGTGGCCGAAGGAACCTATTTCTGGATAGCTGACTTTGAGCAGATAAACAGCAGGGGAGTGGCCGAAAAGAAAAGATTGCAGGGAAGCGTTACCCTTTTGAAGTAGTTTTTAGGATTGGTTTTTTTATTCCCAAGATGGATTTGAAGTATATTATGGAAGCTGAAAAAAATACACTAAAAGATCTTCTTTTGAAAGCTTTAATATATTGGCTAATAGTAATATAACGTTGTTTTGAGGGTTTGTAATGATAGTTTACCGGTACGAAGTCTTTTATATTGTTCATTTCTGTTTTACAATTTCCTATCTCACTGTACAAATGGGCATCACTTCCTGCAATAATAGGAATGTTATATTTTTTAGCAAGCATTACAGCGCGTTGGTTGTCCGAAGGATTTAAACGTGAATTATAACCTTCAATAAAATCGATTTTAGTGAAATCTATTTTTGACAAATCATGTCCTTTATAAGGATGATTAAGTATAACTTTACCGCCTTGTTTTTTTATTTCGTTAATAACTTCATCAACCTTCCTGGAATTTATTTCTTTTGTTAAAAAGATTCCTGTAATATCACCTGCATCAGTTGCAATTTCTGCTCCTACAATAATGTGAAAATTTTTATCTTTATTTATTTTGCTAAGTTCAATCCCACCTTTTATAGTATTATGATCGCATATCACAATTCCGTTAAGACCCCTGGATTTGGCAATACGGATTATTTTTTCCGGTTTCATAAGACTGTCATAGGAATTGTGCGTATGTACATGAAAGTCAATTGTCATTTTTTAAATTTTTTATAGTAATGAATCGGGATATACACAAGTTGGAATAAGTTTGGCTTGAGGTCTTTTAGCCATATATCGTTTCTGGCAGTAAAAAGGTCTTTTATAAATCCAATTGTGTCTTTCGGTTTTTCCAGAATATGAAATATTTCACCATTCAATATCCATTGAAACTTTTGCCGTTTGTATTCCATACGGGGTATTGGTTCTTTTAATGCGTCGTAAATTAACATAAGGGGAAAGTTAACACCACTTACCAAAGCAAGGTCAAGTGATCCCCAAAATTTTGCATTTATTTCCATTAAATTATAAACACCTGTAGTATTATCTCTTTTAAACTCAACCATTGCAACACCATTCCAGTCTAAATAATCCAATATCTTTTTTCCGTATTCAAAAATTTCTTTATTGTAATAACTTTCCGCTGCCGTGCTGGCACCCCCTGTTACGGGATATTCCCTGATTCTTTTATGCATAAAATAATTTATGCATTTTCCGTTTTTATAATATGCAAAAAAACCTGCACCTTCTCCAACTATATATTTTTGAATAAATGGCAATTCATCTTTAAAATTATTTTCATTATATATTTTGAAGTATTTTTTTATCAGTTCCTGTTTGTTAAAAGCATATTCTACTATGTTTTTTCCAGCTTCATACGGGGCCTTAATTACTACCGGATATTCTATGTTCAACAATTCAATATCTTTTTTTGATTTTATTTTGGTAATCTCAGGGTAGGGTACTCCAAGTTTTTTAGCAACTTCATATGTTTTTATTTTACTCGATGCAATCTCAATGTGTTTGTAATCCGCTATGGTTAAGTGTGTTTTTGTTGAAATTTCTTTTTTGTTTTTGGAACATATTTGAAAACTTTTAAACGAAACCGGAATAAGGGTTAAATAGGATGTTTTGGTTAAAATATCGATTAACTCATTATAAAATTTATCAGATGCAGTATAGGGGTTGGACGTGATGATTTTTTTATTGGTATATTTTGAATAAAACGATAATGAATTTTTATTGTGACCTGCAACGTCTAAAATAAATTTCTTTGTTTTCCCCAAATGCCTTACAATAGCCAGGGTATTTTTGTGGTCAGCGTCCAATATCAGCACTCTTTTTTTATCCATCCTGTTGTTCGTTATCTATTTAGAAGTTTCAATTTTGTTATAAATATTTTCCAGACTGGTAAGGTAACCGTTACTTTTCTTACAATAATTGAGAATCTCTTTATAAACCTTTTCCCATCCTGTATATTTGTATTCGGAAAAATAATTATTATGCCACAATATAGTTAACACCCCGTTAAATTTAATTACTTCATCAATGATGGGTTTAATCCTTATAAAGGCTTGACTTTTGCTAATTCCCATATAGTTTTTACGGTGCAGTGTTCCATCCATAATAATTAAAGGGAATTCCAAAATATCCGTGCTTGTATTTTCCTTAAAATCAAATAAGTAGAAGGGGAAACATGTTCCTCTTCTAAAACCGGCATGTTCTGCAAACCCGATTGACGAATCGTATTTTATATTGGCTTTTTTCAATACCGTCGGTGTGATTTCTTTTTCAAACATTAAAAAATGAAAACGGTTTCCATTAATATTTTTTATTCCGAACTTTTTTAAATTAGAAATGAAAATATCCAAATTTAAATGGGAACCAAAACTACCGTGTACTCCTATTTCGTGGCCTTTATTTCTGAGTTTATCAATCTCTTTAACTATTTTTTTATTCCTGATATCATAATC
>JALVZH010000299.1 GCA_027022105.1 Bacteroidales bacterium
CGTAATGGATGTGAGTATCAGCCTGAAACTGTAGGTAAAGAAGAAATGGAGTGTAAAAAGGACAAAAAAGGACTGGTAATAGGATTTGTAGGTTATGATAACATCATCGAGGATAAGCACAAAGAAAATGACCGTTACACCGATGAGGGTGATGATAAATGTTTGTCCCAGCTCTTTTAAACGCGACTTGCGGTATATCCTGCGGTAGGCACCTATCATCAGATAGAGCATCAGCCAGAAAAGCGGAACTACCGTAATGCCGAGCCAGAATTTACGGTCGTCGAATACCTGATGAAAATGATTGAATATGGTGGGATCTTCGTTATGTTTTCGGTAAAGATAGAACAAACTCCAGGCAATAAGCGCTGCCAGCCAATCCAACACAAAATACTTCGCAACTTGTAACTTTTTGTTCATGCTTTACTGATTCCTGTATATTAACTTAATGTTATCCAGATAGATATTTGTTGTCTCTTTGTCCTCTCTTTTTTGGGCGCTAAAATACACTTTATAATCAATCGCTTTGGGATAATCGGAAACGGTGGGCCCGAGGTTGATATAAATCTTATTCCAGCCTGAGGAATAATTGAGGATAACCAAAGGCATTTTGACATATCTGTCGGGTTCGTTTATAAAGAGTCCAACGGTCATATAGTTATCCGTTTTAAAGTTCAACTCCAGCATTACCGCTTTTTCCATCTTCGGGAGGTCGTAGGCACTGAAGCTCATGGCCTCAAAATAGTTTTTTTGATTGGTAAGCGTAATTTTTCCCGAATAATTGGAATATTCCGAAATCCATGCTTCCGGGCTGCCTGCCGGTTCGGTACGGTTGATGGTTGTATCGCTGTCGTCCGTTATCTTAAAAGACAATCCCGGGGCTTCAAAATCTTCGAGCCAGGCAAAAGTAAGGTTGTCGTAATAGGTCGTTTTCAGATTACCCATGTCTTGTACGCTGTCGGGATAAAAGTCGAAAGATTCGTACAAAACCGGTTTGTAAAAAGGATAAGGAACGCGGGTACTTGAAATACCGTTGAGCTTTATGCCGGGACGGATTTCGAGTTTGTGTTTTCCGGCCGCAAGCACCGGAAATTTTGCAGGCAATTCAAAAACACCGAGCTGCTGGTCGTCAACATATACCCATACATCAGTATTCTCTTGCGAGTTTTCGCCCTGAACGGTATAGATTGTCTCCAGATAAACGGAATCTATTTTTAAATATGCGGGTACGGTTTGATCTCCTTCGAACTTATAACATCCCGAAAGTCCCATGCCCGTTAAAACCAAAAGTAAAATTCCAATCCGATAAAAACTCCCTCTGTAAGTCAAAATGTTTCTTTTTCTAAATATAAACGAATTGTAATGTGGCTTATTGTATCTGTTTGCCGAATTATTGCAAAGCAAAATTTATCTTTTCAACAATCTGATGTGCAATGCTTAATGCGTTAAACCCGTCGGAAACCGGTACCATAACCGGTTGGTTTCCGGTAACTGAACGGTACAGGCTGCGCAGTTCTTCTTCGATGGCATTTGTTTGTCTTACATCCGGTTTTTCAAAGATAAGCTGTCGTTTTTTACCGTTTTTTCCGGGGTCGAGAACCATTGCAAAGGGATTGTCGGGCATTTCGTCCAGCTCTTCCAGTCTGACGATTTCGGTTTTTTTGTCAAGAAAATCAACCGTGATGTAGGCATTGGGTTGGAAAAACCGCATTTTGCGCATGTTTTTCAGTGAAATGCGGCTGGCAGTGAGATTGGCCACGGCACCGTTGTCGAACTCAAGACGTGCATTGGCAATATCGGGGGTGTCGCTGATGACAGGGACGCCGCTGGCAAAAATCCTCCTGACGTTTGCCTTGATGACACTCAAAACAATGTCGATGTCGTGGATCATCAGGTCGAGAACCACGGGCACATCCGTTCCCCGGGGATTGTATTCACTGAGCCGGTGGGCCTCGATAAACATGGGTTTGTTAATTACAGGCAATGCTTCTTTAAAAGCGGGATTAAACCGTTCCACATGCCCCACCTGCACCATAACGTTGGCCTCTTCCGCCAGTTTTAACAGTTCTTCACCCTCTTGTACATTGGCTGCAATGGGTTTTTCGATAAAAAGGTGTTTTGCTTTTTTCAAAGCCTCTTTGGCCAGATCAAAATGCGAAACGGTAGGAGTAACGATGTCCACCACATCGGAATCGTCAATTAACTCCGTAATAGAATCGTACCGACGCACATCATGTTCCACGGCTACCTTTTTCGCCCGTTCTTCATCAGGGTCATAAAAGCCTACCAGCCGGTATTCGGAAATATTTTTAATACATTTCAAATGAATCAATCCAAGGTGCCCCACTCCCAGCAGACCAATCTTTAACATAGCTGTAATTTTGCCGCAAAAGTATAAATAGTTTGTAAGTGCGAAGCATTTTTTTGTATTTGATGTTTAAAGGTTCAAAGGTTTCAGGTTGCCGCAGGGCTATGCGGAAGCTGACCTTTCAGGTCGCGGTGAGCCTTGTGGGTGGAGACCTGAAAGGTCGAAAACTAAGGCTAAACACTTGAATATAAGCAATAAGCAATGTTCAATCAGCCTGCGGCAGACAAGTATTCAATAAGCAAGTGGGGATGGACTAACCAACATACACTACACCCGGCAATTCAGAGGGCGCCGCCTGAGGCGGATCGGAACATAACAAAACCAGTGAAAATGTTGTGTTAATTTTTTTCAGAATTTTCTCAACCTGACGGAGGCCATCCCTCAAATCAGCGTTCAATCCGTCAGGTTGTAAACCAAACTTGTTTCTTTTATCTTTTTTCTTGCTTCCTTATGTCTTCTTTTCAGCCGGGTCCCCGTTAAATTTTATTCTTCCCGACAGGTAATCTTTCAGTATTTTTATTTGTTCTTCGGTACCTAAAACAAAGAGCTTTGTGTGGCTAAACAGCTTTGTATCGGGCGACGGATTTAGAATATATTCGCCCTGGGCTGTTTTGTAGCCGATTATGTTGGCACCGGTAATCTTTCTGAACGAAAGGTCTTTAATGGGTTTGTTGGTTAATTCGGGGGGGAGCTCGGCACACTCAATCTGGGTTAATTGTACCGGTGAACTACCGTGAATATTAAGATGTTCCATAAATTCCACCACATCCGGCTGTGCTATCAGTGTAGCCATGTGTGAACCACCCACCTGTTCGGGCATCACCACACTGTCAACACCGGCCATACGCAGTTTCTTTTCCGAGCTTTCGTTGGAAGCCCTGCTGATGATGTTCATTTTAGGATTCAGTGCCCGTGCCGTTATTACCACAAACAGGTTGTCGGCATCGTTGGGAAGGGTTGTAATCAATGCTTTGGCGGTGGCTATGTCGGCTTTTACCAATGTGGAATCCTCGGTGGCATCACCTTCCACAATACGGATGGATTCGCCCATGTGGCTCAATACCAGGTCGTGGTTCTGATCGATAACAACCACCTTTTCGCCGTAGGCTTGCAACTCCTTAACCACCTGGGAGCCGTTACGTCCGTAACCGCAAACGATAACATGATTTTCCATTTTCTTAAATTTTAATTTTTTGTAGTAACCGGGAATAAAAAACCGCATTTGCCGCTGAAAAAGGCTTTGGGTGAAGTTTGACACGAACCATGCAAGCACACCAATGCTGGCAAAAATCAGGAAAATTGTAAAAAGTTTTCCCGTATCGCTCAAAGGATAAACTTCGCGAAACCCTACCGTTGAAGTGGTGATAACAGTCATGTATAAGGCATCGATAAACGGATACCCCTCGATGAGGTAAAACCCTAAAACACCGATAATAATAACGGTTAGAAGGTAAATGGCCGCGTATAGTAAGTTCCCCTTTTTTTCCAATCCTGTAAAGTGTTATTTCTTTTGACAAATATAAACGAAAAGATTTTTAAATACCTGCTTTCGACTTTTGTTTTAATAATGAATTAAATTTGCTTCAAAATCCCATCGTCATGAAAAAGATACTAAAACGGTTTATTGCCCTGAGAATGGCAAGGAGTTACCTGAACCGGGAGAAAACAATAACAGAACTTGAGCGGAAACATTTTAATAAATCAAACCCCGGATTTAGTGATTCGCTATATTTTGCCGGTTTGACCACGAAGGGTTTTTCGCTGGTAACGCGTATGGCTTTCAGAAACGATAAACCAGATGAAAACTGGCTTAAGATATCCATACCCGGCGAAGGTGTTTGGGGTTTTGAAAATTATACAGGTCACGAACCGGCAGAAGACGGTCTGGCCGGAAGCAACCGCTTTGTCCAGGGGCAATTGGAGTATATTTGTGAAGAGCCGGGTGAATTATGGCATGTTAAATACGACGGGCCTGTATTTCAGGGGAAAAAGAAATATCAGTTGCACATTGACCTGTACTGGCATTCGTTGGTTCCCCTTGCCGATTTTGATAAAACGGGAATAGCTTACGATAAAGTGGCTTTTCAAATTGCACGGGAGAAGTGGAATAAGGAATTTTTCAGAAAAGTGCAGGAAATACATAAGGTACATTATGAACAAGCTGGAAATATTACCGGTACAATCCGCTGGAAACGCAAAAGATATGATGTTCAGATGACCGGATTGCGGGGCCATAGTTACGGAAAACGTGAATGGGAAGAGTGGGGAAGAAACGTGTGGCTTTCGGGAATGCTTGATGACGGTCGGTATTTTCATATCAGCATTGTGGATTTCAGTTTTATTAAAAATCTGAAGGCAGGGTTTATCTGGAACCGGAAAGAGTACGTAACTTTGGCAAAAACTCCTTCATTTGGCGACTTGAAACTTGTGGAACCGATGCCGAAAACATTGAGCTTTAAGATAATGGAACCCGGCAGCGTCAATCCGGTACCGGTTCGTGTAACAATGGGGACGTTTTTTACGTTTATGATGGACAATGTTTACTTTATCAGACAGTCGCACGCACAATTTGAAATAGGCGGTGTAAAAGGGACGGGAATAGCGGAGATGGGAATTAATGTGAAAAAATATGACGTCAGGATTTTGGATGTTTGATGTGTTATGTTTGATGTGTTATGTGGTAAGGATGATTGAGTGATTGGTGTGTTGGGCAGATTTGAGTGATGTTCACTTTCTCCTTGTAATTCAGAGGAAGTCGCAAGGTTGGACTATAGGGAAGGCGCTTCCGATGAATCCCCGAAATGATATCCTGCACATTATCTTTATTGTAAACGAAAGGTTAGGGAGATTGATTGTGCCCGGATATCTGTTTGTTGGATTTTGAATTTTGAGCTTTGGATTTATTTGGGATTTGGTCTTTTGGATTTTGGATATTAAACTTGTTTAAAGTCTAAACATTTGATGAATTATACTCATTGTCATCACGTTAACTTTAAACAGCTTCATTATAAACAATAGGTTTTTTAATAAATATGCTGAAAAAAATATTAGGTACGGCAGGAACGAGGATACTAAATGCGATTTTCACATTGGTTATCCTTTGGCTTATGACTAATTATGTGGGCAGCAAAGGATTGGGCACCATCGGACTGATTGTTCTGGATATTACTCTGTTGCAATTGGTATTTGACTTGCTTGCGGGCAATCCGCTGGTCTATTTTTCCAGCAGGGCATCCTTTTATCAACTGTTAATTCCGGCATACGGCTGGATAATATTGATTATGGCAATTGCGGTTTTGCTGATGTGGCCTTTCCGGCTTTTCACTCCGGAAATATATTCCGTTGTCGTACCTCCGGGATATGAAAAGCATATTGCTGCGCTTGCCATAATCAACGGCATCATGCAAACCCATTACAACCTGCTTATCGGCAAAAGCAAAATTAAGGAATACAACATTCTGTTTACGCTTCAGATAGCAATTACGCTGATTTTGTTCACAATACTTGCACTGCAAAACGGAAGTCCCATGGATTATATCACAGGATTGTATGCCGGGTGGACGTTAAGTGCGCTGGGAGGTTTTTATGTTTTGGTTTCCGGGAGTAAAAAAGGTTCTGTGAAAGGTTGGAGAGAGGTAAGTACGAAAGTCTTCCGCTTTGGCCGGCTCAGTTTTTTGGCAAACATTTTACACCTTGGAAACAAAAGGTTCAGCTTTTACATAATTAAAGCCTTTAGCGGATTGTCGATGCTGGGAATTTACAATGCCGGAGCACAGTTGTCGGAAGGGGTTCGCATTATCGGGCAAAGCATTTCGCTGGTGCAGTACTCTGCTATTTCGGGCTCCCGCGACAGTGAATATGCAAGAAGGCTTACCGTTCAACTGATGAAAGTTTCCGTAACATTAACCACGCTGGCCATGCTTGTGCTGATTTTGATTCCGTCGGAAGTTTACGGATTGGTTTTCAGCAGTAAATTCATCCATGTAAAGGAGGTTGTTGTTTTATTGACCCCCGGTGTTATTGCTCTTTCGGCAAATACCATTTTCAGCCACTATTTTTCGGGGAGAGGACATCCGGAAGTTAATCTCCACAGCAATGTTGCCGGTTTTGTTGTTACCCTTTTGTTTGCTCTTTTGCTCATTCCCGTTTACCACATAAAAGGTGCGGCCGCTACGGCGTCCCTTAGTTATTTTACCAGTATGTTGTATCAATATTTTGTTTTTCAAAAACAGACCGGTACCCGATTTTCCGATTGGATGATAAAAAAAGAGGATGTCAGGGATTTTCGCATATTGGTAAAGGAACTTTTTAAAGAAAAGAAAGGGTAACGGCATGAAAAACAGGTCTTCGGTAAAAGGCA
>JALVZH010000300.1 GCA_027022105.1 Bacteroidales bacterium
CTCGGATGCATCGACCTTACCACTTTGAGTGGTGATGATACGTTTTCCAAAGTACGTTCACTTTGCCGGCAGGCTATGGAATTTGAAGATAAAAAGCCGGGAATCCCCGCTACTGCCGCTGTATGTGTTTATCCGGTTTTTGCCAAAACGGTTTCTTCGGAATTAAAAAACAGCGAGGTAAGAACGGCTTGTGTTGCAGGTGCTTTTCCCAGCGGTCAGTCGCCTTTGTTTGTTCGTATTGAGGAGGTTCGTTATGCCGTTGAAAACGGTGCCGACGATATAGATATGGTTATTTCAAGAGGACGGCTCCTCGAAGGGGATGAAGACTATATTTTTGAAGAAGTTTCTTCCATAAAAAAAGCCTGCGGTGATGCACATTTAAAGGTAATCCTTGAAACGGGTGAGCTGAAAGAGC
Source organism: Bacteroidales bacterium (assembly GCA_027022105.1). GTDB lineage: Bacteria > Bacteroidota > Bacteroidia > Bacteroidales > F082 > Sulfidibacterium. The sequence goes on from JALVZH010000300.1 coordinate 416, forward strand.
CTTCGCTCATAAGAAGAGCATCTGAAATTGCCGTTAAGGCCGGTGCCGACTTCTTAAAAACTTCTACAGGAAAAATACAGCCGGCAGCTACTCCCGAAGCATATATGATAATGCTTGATACGATACGTGAATATTATGAAATGACAGGAAAGAAGATAGGGATTAAACCGGCAGGAGGAATTTCGGAACCGGAGGATGCGTTGCTGTACTGCAACCTAACAAAATCCGTTCTTGGAGAGGAGTGGTTGAATAAAGAACTCTTCAGGATTGGTGCAAGCAGGCTGGCATCAAAAGTCTATAATAAAATTATTGAATTAACAACTGTATAATCTATCCTATGAAAAACATTCTCAGAACATTAGTAATCACGTTAATAACAGTTGCTTTGGCGGGTCCGCTTCAGGCACAGACACCCCTCACCGAGGCTGTTGATTTTCATGTAAAAACACCTGACGGGACAACAATCTATCTGTTTCCTTTATTGGATGATGAGGGCAAAATAGTTGTTATCGACTTTTTTTCAACCGGATGCGGCTACTGCCAAACCTATGCACCGGATTTTCAGACCTCTTATGAGGATTTTGGAGAGAACGAAGGAAACGTTTTTTTCATGAAGATTAACTGGGGAAGCGACAATGCAGCCGTTTTGGCTTTCGACTCAACCTACGGATTAACCATGCCTACCGTAAGCGGAACACAAGGCGGGGGCAATCAGGTCTTTAACGATTACCAGATACTTTCATATCCCACTGTAATTGTTATTACTCCCGATCACCATATTTTTAACCAGTATATCTGGCCGCCCGATGCACAAACCATCGACTCGGTTGTGATGGCTGCCGGAGGAATAATGGTAGGCGAAACGGAATTTGCACAGGATAATGATAAGATATCGGTATATCCCAATCCGGTGCATAATTTTGTTACAATTAAAGTTAACAAGTCAGGAGGCCAACAGTTGTTTTTTGATATTACAGATGCAATGGGTAACATTGTCCGTAATAAAGATACTTTTAGTGCTACTGTTGCTGCTTCCGGAATGAAGGTATCGTTATACGGATTCCCTGCCGGACAATATTTTATCCGTTTATTTAAAAATGGCACTCTTTATGCTGTAAAACCGGTATTAAAAAGATAGCAACCATGAAACAATCAGTATTTACTTTCAGAAGCTTTTTATTAATCTCCGCATTAATATTGTTTTTCTTCTCTTTTACGTCGTGTGGCAAAGATGATTTTGATCCGGGCGGAGGACAGGGCTCTACCGATTTGGCAATGAAATTTCTCGGCACCTGGCATGTATCCGACAACGCTGCCCGGTTAAATTATGACGTTACCGTTGAAAGGAATCCGTTGAACAGCAATACGGAGATTTTCTTACACAACTTCGCAGGTTTGAACGGAAGGGTAACAGGACGTATTATCGACAATACCGTTGTTATCGACAAACAGGAAACGGGAAATGAAAATTACTTTGTTGAAGGAACAGGCAGTTACATAAATGCCAATAAACTTGAATTTACCTACACCCTTGACGATA
>JALVZH010000301.1 GCA_027022105.1 Bacteroidales bacterium
GAAAAAATTTTAAGAAAAGAAAAAAAAGCATTAGAAGATCGAAAATTTGAACCAATGACTCAGGACGAATTGAATAAACGAATTGACCAATCGGAATCGGATTTCCGGAACAACCGGTTCAAAAGCAGTTCCAAACTTTTAACCAAATACGAATAATGGTTTTGAAAATCATTTGGTCTGAATTTGCTGAAACCCAACTTGACGAAATTTATGATTATTACAAAAAGAGAGTGGGTACAAGGGTTGCCAAAAAACTTGTGAGAGAGATTATTAACGAACCAAAAAAGTTAATAAATTCACCACTGATCGGACAAAAAGAAGAATTATTAGAACAAAGAGAAATTGAATATCGATATTTGGTTTTTAAAAACTACAAACTGATTTATTCTATAGACAATCGAAACGGATATATAAAGATTGCCGATGTTTTTGATACCCGACAAAATCCTCAAAAACTGAAACGAACAAAATAAAGCCGGTTACCAACCGTTAGGCTTTATGCAAAAATCGGGGTCTGTACAATGCCAAAAATTGCCTTACCTTTGCAAAAAATTTAAGAGGATGCTTGAATTACACAGAATACGCAATGAAAAAGAGGCCGTTATAAAGGGTCTTGCCGTTAAAAATTTCGATGCCGCCGCTTTGGTGGAAGAAATTATAGAGATAGACAACAAACGCCGGAAAATTCAAAAAGAATCGGACGATGCGCTGGCCGAAGCCAACAAAATTGCAAAGATGATAGGACGGTTTTTTAAGGAGGGCAAAAGAGATGAAGCCGAAAAGGCAAAAGAGGAGAGCACCCGCCTGAAAGCCAAAACCAAAGAGCTGGGCGCACAATTGGACGAACTTGTAAAACTGTTGCACAACAAGCTGGTAGAGTTGCCCAACCTGCCCCATGCGTCGGTTCCCCAAGGCAACAGCGATGCCGACAACGAGGTGGTTTACAAAGAGGGAAACCTTCCGCAATTGGATGAAAGTGCAATGCCCCACTGGGATTTGGCAAAAAAATACAACATCATTGACTTTGACCTCGGCAGCAAAGTTACCGGCGCCGGATTTCCCTTTTATCGCGGACAGGGCGCAAGGCTGCAACGTGCACTCATCAACTTTTTCTTAGACGAAGCCATAAGCGCGGGCTATCTGGAATACCAGCCGCCCCTGTTGATTAACGAAGATTCGGGATTCGGAACAGGACAGTTGCCCGACAAAGAGGGACAGATGTATTATGTGGGAGAAGACAACCTCTATCTTATTCCCACCGCCGAAGTGCCGGTTACCAATATCTACCGGAATGTGATTTTGCAGGAGAAAGACCTTCCCGTCAAAAACGTTGCCTATTCCAACTGTTTCAGGCGCGAGGCCGGCTCTTACGGAAAAGATGTGCGCGGCCTCAACCGGCTGCATCAGTTCGACAAAGTGGAAATAGTTCAGATACAGCATCCCGACAAATCGTACGATACACTGGAAGAGATGAAAGAGCATGTGGCGGGACTGCTGCGCAAGCTGGAACTGCCGTTTCGCATCCTGAGGCTTTGCGGTGGTGACCTGAGCTTTACCTCGGCGCTCACTTTCGACTTCGAGGTCTGGTCTGCAGCACAAAAAAGGTGGTTGGAGGTGAGCTCGGTTTCCAATTTCGAGAGCTACCAGGCCAACCGTATGAAACTTCGGTTTAAGACCAAAGAGGGGAAAACCCGGCTGGCACACACCCTCAACGGTAGCGCCCTGGCACTGCCGAGAATTGTTGCCGCACTGCTGGAAAACAACCAGACAGCCGATGGAATAAGGATTCCCGCAGCACTGCATTCCTATACAGGTTTCGAAATGATTAAGTAATGCTAAAGCATAAGTTTTTCAGGTTTCTGTTGCCGGTAATTCTTTTACCGCTTCTTTTTTCCGGTTGCAAAAACCGCGAAAACAGCGCCCCCTATGTGCAACAAACCGACAGCCTTCTGCGCCGGCTCGACTCTTCGGCCTATTATTTCAACAAAATAGATACCGTTGCTTTGAAAGCCACCATGCTGTACTGCAAAGAGATCGTTGAAAAGCCGGGAAACATGAAATCGAAACAAGCCGATTCATTATTATTGGAATTTGGCCACAGATACCGTATTTACAAGCACTTTTTAAAAAAATACGGAAAACTCAAAAAAGAGCTGACCTTTTCGAAAAATCAGTTGCAGAATTTACGCCACGATTTGCAATACGAACTAATAGAAAAGGGGAAAGATTCGCTATATTACAACCAGGAACGAAAAGCACTGAACCACCTGCGGCGTGAAATTTCGCTCTATTACCAAAGAATACTGGAACAAAACCGGCAGATGGAGCGCCTCAAAAAGATAACCGAAAGTTTGGAATCAATAAATTGATGATGCTGAAACGTGCATATAAATATCTGTTTTTGTTTCTGTTACCGTTTGGGGTAATATCACCCGCCCATGCGCAGGAGATACTTCATTTGCAGAAAAACCAAACCATTGGCAACGGACAGCAGGCACAGAAACAGAAAGAGCGGCTGGCACATTATTACTACCTGAACCACGACTATGAAAAGGCGGCACAACTGTTCGGTGAACTGTTTAAAAAGAAACCCAACAACTACTATTACACCTATTATTTAAACTCGCTCATATTTTTAAAAGATTACAAAGAGGCCGCCGCCCTGACCAAAAAACAGAGTAAAAAGTATTCGTCGAATTACCGCTATCAGGTTGATTACGCCTATGTTCTGGAACAGGCGGGCAACACCAAAAAATCGAAAAAGGTAATTCAAAAGCTTATTAACAGGGTTCCCCGCAACAGAGCCGATGTGATTAACCTGGCCAATGCCCTGCAATCGAAAGGATATGCACGCGAGGCCATAGTCGTTTACGAAAAGGCCATGAGTATGCCCGGCAACAGCTATTCGTACAACCTGGAACGGGCCAATGCATACCGGCTGGCAGGCGATTACGATAAGATGTTCGATGCTTACCTCAATTACCTGAAAAACAACCCCGGCAACGGCCAGTTGGTAAAAAACCGCCTGCAATTCACCCTCAATTATGATGTGGACAACAACCTGAGCGGACTGTTGAAGAAGAAACTGCTTGTGAAAGTTCAAAAGCATCCCGATAATTTTGCTTACAACGATTTGCTGCTTTGGCTTTCCATGCAAACCGGCGATTTTGAAACGGCGCTGCGACAGGCCAAAGCCATTGATCGCAGATTCGGAGGCCATGAAGAGGAGGTGTATAATCTGGCAAGGATAGCGCTTTCAAACGGAAAAACGGAGATTGCCGGAAAGGCATTTGAATACCTGAAAAAGAAAGGGGAAAACGGAGATTATTACATAGAGGGTTATGCCGGCTGGCTGAAAACAAAAATCAAAGTTGCGGAAGCCGGTTATCCTGCCGACATTGAAATGCTAAAAATTTTGGATAAGGAGGGGGATAAATTTTTGGATGAGGCAGGCATCAATAAAGAGACTGCTGAAACCGTTAAAGAGCTGGCCGAAGTAAAAGCCTTTTATCTCAACCGTCCTCACGAAGCGGAAGCCCTTTTGAACAGGGCACTGGAAACACCGTCGTTGAACCCCAAACAGAAAGCGGAGGTAAAAATGCTGCTTGCCGGTGTATTGTTTTTCGAAAACAAAAGCTGGGATGCTTCGCTGCTCTATTCGCAGGTGGAACTGGACATGAAAAACGAACCCATCGGACACCTGGCAAAATACAAAAATGCCCTGCTTTTTTATTATATGGGTGAATATCAATGGGCCAAAGCGCGATTGGACATTTTAAAGGCCGCCACATCCAAACTCATTGCCAACGATGCGCTGGAGATGTCGCTGTTCATTAAAGAGGTGCTGGACGAAGACACGCTGGGATTTACCTTGAAAATCTTTGGTGCCGCCGACCGTTTTTTGGCATGGCACAAACCCGACAGTGCCCTGGTGTGGTTGCAAAAGATAGAAGATGATGCCCCGGGCCCTGTTTCGTTGCAGTTTGTCCTTTTTAAAAAAGGTGCCGTTTATGAGCAATTGCGCCGGTACAGGGAAGCCGATTCGGTTTATACAAATCTTGTTACCCTCTACCCCGGAAGCATTAAGGCCGACGACGCCCTGTTTGCAGCGGCGAAAATAGAAGAGGAATACCTGGGGTTGCCCGATGAAGCGGCAAAAAAATACCTGCAAATAATGAAATCTTACCCCGAAAGTGTCTTTTCGGCGGAAGCACGGAAACGCTACCGGAAAATAAAAGGGGAAATAAAAGAGACAGAAGATGGTGCGTCCTAAAAAACAGCTCGGACAACATTTTCTTACCGATAAAAATATTGCCGGTAAAATCGTCGGCTGCCTGCAAAACCCGTTGGAAACAGTATGCGAGGTGGGGCCGGGAACAGGTGTGCTTACCCGTTTTCTTCTTGAAAAAGAGTATAAAAAAATCAACCTGATAGAGATTGACGGTGAATCGGTTGAATACCTGAACGAAAATTTTTCCGATGAACGGTTAACCGTTTTGCACACCGATTTTTTGAAAACCGATCTGCGAAAAATCATTGACAAACCGGCAGCTTTAATAGGCAATTTTCCTTACAACATCTCTTCACAGATATTTTTCCGCCTCATTGAGCACCGCGACCTGTTTCCCGAAACGGTGGGCATGATACAAAAAGAGGTGGCGGAGCGCATTGTGGCTGCACCGGGTTCAAAAACCTACGGCATTCTCAGTGTTTTGCTGCAGGCATGGTTTCGTATTCAATACTGTTTTACGGTGAACGAAACGGTATTTTTTCCGCCGCCAAAGGTAAAATCGGCTGTAATCCGTTTGGTGAGAAACGAAAAAGAGAATATCGGATGTAATGAGTCGCTGTTTATCAAAGTGGTGAAGACCGGATTCAACCAGCGCCGCAAAACATTGGGAAATTCGCTGAAACCTCTCAATCTTCCCCTGCCCCACAGCGATTTGCTGAAAAAGCGTGCCGAGCAGTTGAGTGTTGATGATTTTGTCCGCCTGACAAAGATGCTGGAATAAAAACCGGTTGTATATCAAAATGAAAAGATACGGACGTTAAATATATCAATAACAACTTTCCAATATGGGTTTTATTTGACCGATAAGATAAAACGGGATATTTATCAACCGGAACATTTTACCTTTTATCGTTTTGGTATCTTCAATTCTGTAATTGCCGGCATATATCCTTATTGCCAAATTGTGAGGGGCCTCATCCATAAATCTGTGAAGCGACCGCAACCGGCCACTGGCACCGGACTTAACTTCAATAGGAATCAATATGTCATTCCACGGAAATACATAATCAATTTCTGCCTGGGCATTTGATTTTTTGGGAACCCAAAAATTTAACTTTGACCTGACCGAAGAAGAAAGTGTTAGTAATTCCTGACCGGCTATGTGTTCGGCAATTTTCCCGTTATATACCTCGTCAATGCGTTTTGAAACGACCAGCTGCTTTTGAAGACCTGCCGAATAGTTGACAAGTCCTGTATCAAGCATCAATAATTTTGGCGAAAAACCCAATTTTTCTTCAATTGGAAGTGTTGTCCGGGTTACAGGATAAACTAATTTTAACAGCATGGCCTTTTCAAGGATTCTGAATGCTTCGCCCATTTCCCGGGAACGGTAGTCCGATTTTCCGAAATTTGCGAATGTTATCCTTGAGCCGGCATATTGAAAGGCGGTATCAATAATATGTCTTACTACCTGAACCATTGTTTGAGTGCGAGCATATTTTTCTACGTCATCCTGATACGAAACAATCAGACGGTCATATATTCTTTCCAATCGTTTCATGTCCCTCGACTCCGAATATTCATTTAATATTTCCGGCATACCCCCGATTACCGTATAATTTTTAAACAGTTCTATTAATTTATCGTGTGCATATTCAGGTACCTCTATTTGTCTTATTAGCTCGCGACTTTTTTCTTCGCCTGTTGCAATAAGGTACTCATCAAACGAACATGGCCGAACAGGCAAATAATCAACTCTGCCAACGGGAAAGGATATTCTGTTATCTATCAACGTTTCAAGAAGCGAACCGGCAGCAATTACATATAGCTGCGGGGCCTCTTCATATAAGTACCTGAGTGTTGCCACTGCATTGGGGCTGTTTTGTATTTCGTCGATAAACAGAAGTGTTTTGCCTTTACCTTTTTCCGCATCTTTTATATAGAATATTGCATCAAGTAACTTGGGAATATTAAAAGAACCGTCGAAAAGTTTTTTTTCCTCTTCTTTTTCAAGGTTCAGATATATGTATTGATCGAAATCTTTAGCAAAGATATTGACGAGTGTGGTTTTTCCTGTCTGTCTTGCTCCCCTGAGAACCAATGGTTTGCGATTCTTCTCTGCTGCCCATGCTCTTAATTTATCAATGTCGTTTCGGTAAAACATAACAAATATTGTAACAAATCAGGGGATAAAATTATACATTTTTGTAATAAAACACAACATAAAATGCAAATAATTTGTAATAAAACACAATATAATTGGTTTTATTATTCCTGTTCTTTTTCGTTCAAGATTTGATATTCATCTTCCTCACCCTCACCAACCGCCTTTTTCCTTTTCAAATAATATTTTGCGCCGACAAACTGCCCGAAAAAGAAAGCCCCCACAAGAAAGGGGTAGGTATAGAACTGAAAACCGAGATGAAAATGAAACCGCATAAAAACAACAAGCGGAATGGGCAGGTGCACCGCCAGAAACCATTTCCACGAGAATTTCTTCACCGACGCCCGCCAATACCCGAAAGGCATGTTAACAATAAATGTGAGCAGGGTTACAATTGCCAGGTTATAGTATTCATTCATGTTTAATACAAAATTATGCGGGCAAAAGTAAACATTATTTTTTGCAGGTATATCATACCAAATCAGGTAATCAAACCGGTTAAAATTCAGATATATTTTGTTTAAAATAATAGAGGGTTGGTACAACACTAATAACTTGTTTAAAGTCTAAACATTTGATGAATTATAAAATATTGAAAACCAGAAAAATGAATATCTTTTTTTAATAAACCCACCCCTACACCTCCCGACGTAAAGTCGGGACAAGCTCTCCAAGGAGGGGAATAATGGAATTCATTTTCTGGTTTTCAATATTTTATACTCATTGTCATCAGGTTAACTTTAAAAAACTTCTAAGAATAAATACATATAAAATTGATGATTTGTAGGAATGAAAAAAGTTTTTATTCATGCAGAAAGCATGAAGAAAAACCCCGTAATTCGTAAAATTCGCGCAATTAGATGAAAAAAATATCATCGAATTACACTAATTCTCCTAATTTAATCTCGCGACAAGCGAGACTAAATTCTTCATATTATACCAATTGGGTCAGAGTCAGGATAATGGATTTATTCAAGACGGATTATTAGCTCGTTAACTTTACAAACCCCAATAATTATAAAACCCGTTAACAATGTTTATTTCAAATAATCATCAAAATATGCCTTTATCTTCCGGTTCAGATGGACTCTGGCTTTTCCGCGTACACCGTGTTTTTGTCCCGGATATACGAAATAATCAATCAATTTGTTTTGTTCCACCGCTTTTTCAATGAGCAGCAGACTGTGTTGCCACACTACCGTGGGATCGATGGTTCCGTGGATGAGCAGCAGATGCCCCTGCAGGTTCTGAACATAATTCAGCAGCGACGACTCTTTAAATCCTTCGGGATTCTCTTTTTCGGTATCCATGTAGCGCTCGCCGTACATCACCTCATAATATTTCCAGTCGATAACCGGGCCGCCGCCAACCCCAACCTTGAACACGCCGGGGGTGCGCAACATCAGCGAGGTGGTCATAAACCCGCCGAAACTCCAGCCGTGCACACCAATGCGGGTAGAATCGACATAAGGCAACGATTTCAGATACTTCACACCCGTCAGTTGGTCTTTTATCTCATTGGTTCCCAAATGGCGGTGGATGATCTGTTCAAAATCCCTTCCGCGGTTGGCCGACCCGTGGTTGTCCAGCGTAAAAATCAGGTATCCGTTCTCTGCAAGGTAATTCAAAAAGAGCCCTGCACCCCCGAGCCACGAGTCGGTAACAAGCTGCGCATGAGGCCCGCCGTAAACATAAACAATGACGGGATATTTTTTGGTGCTGTCGAAATCAACCGGTTTAATCATCCTGCAATAAAGGTCGGCACCGTCAATTTCCGATTTCAGGGTGAAAATATCCATCTTGCCCAGTTTGTAATCTTTCAGGGGTTGTTTGTCCTTTTTAATTACCGTCAGCTCTTTCCCTTTGTAATTCAGCAGTTTATAAATACGGCTTGTTTCCGTATTGCTGTAAATATCAATAATATATTTCCCGCTCTTACTTATCATTGGTGTATGAGTGCCATGGTCGGGGGTAATGCGGCGGATTTTTCCGTTACGGATATCGGCGGAATATAAGTTTTGCTCCAGAGGGCTCTCTTTTGTGGCAAGAAAACAGACTTTGTTTCTCCCGTAAAAACCCAAAAAGCGGGTAACAACCCATTTGCCTTTGGTTACCTGCCGTACCAATTCGCCGTCGGTTTCATACAGGTAGAGATGGTCGTAACCGTCGCGTTCGCTAATCCAGATAAACTGTTCAGGGTTAGAAGGATTAAAATAGAGCGGATGTTCGGGTTCCACATATTTGGGATTTTCCTCTTCAAAAAGCGTTTGTACAAAGGCGCCGGTTTCCGCATTGTATTTGTTGAGCCACATATGGTTTTGCTCACGATTGAGGATTGCGAGATAGATAAATTTTCCTTTAGGCCCCCAGGTAACCGATGTAAGATAATGGTCGGTATGGTCGCCGGTTTCAAGAAAAACCGTACTTTTCTTTTGCACATCGTAAACCCCGAGGTGCACCTCTTCGCTGGTCATTCCGTTCATGGGATATTTTATGTTCTCCACCTCGGCCACCCGTTTGTCGATATTTATCAGCGGATAGTCCGAAACCTTTGTTTCATCCTTCCGGTAAAAAGCCAGTTTGCTGCCGTCTTTATACCAAAATATTCCTTTGTTAATACCGAATTCGTTGCGACTGACGATTTGCCCGTTAACAATTCCCGGATTTTCGTCGCGGGTAACCTGATGCTGTTCTCCCCCCGCAACCACATACAGATTGTTCTTAATGGTAAAGGCTATGTTGCCGGCATCATTTCCGGCATCGGTGTTTTCAGCATCTTTGGGAACGGCACCTAACTCTTTAAAGGTTCTTTCATTGAAATAGTAACGGTAGTAATGATGTTTAAACGCAAACTTTGCCGAATTATCCTTATTAAAATTGAGCGACGGCAGCCTTTTGAGCGTATCGTTTTCAGCCTTTAAGAAATCCTCTTTCAACTGTCCGAAAGTAAAAAACAGAGATTCTTTCCCCGTTTTGGCATTGTGTTTCCACACGGTATCGTTTTTTACATAAACATACGAATCGCTGCTGCCCAGCCACTGAAGGTTTTGTACATAGGCCGGAAAAAGGTTGTAATTTCGCCACGAAGCATCTTCAACAGTCAGTGTTTTTTTCTGACCCAAAACCGTAAAGTGAAACAGAATCAGCAGGGTAATTGCCGGAAAGAATATCTTTTTCATGTGTATCATATTTTGAATTTTTTACGCACGCAAACTTAGGGAAACTTTTTAAAAATAACTGTTCATTCTTTAACAGGAATTTATATTTTAGCCGGCCAAATTAAATAAAAAAAATTATGAAAAAATTATCGTATTTAATAATTGCCATTGCGTTATTGGGAGTATCCTGTAACAATTCACAAGAAAAAACAAAAGAAAACAATGCTGCAGCGGAAGAACAATCCGTAATTAAAGCCACCCCCGAAGAGGTTACCGAAGTTACGGTGGCCGATTTCAGCGAAAAGGCAGGCTCGCTTGTGGGAAAACCCGTTAAGATTAAAGCCATTGTTGACCATGTATGCAAACACGGGGGGCAAAAGATGGTATTGGTGGATCAGAACACCGAAAAAAGGGTAAAAGTGGTACCCGATGAAAAAATTGCCGCTTTTAAACCGGAATTGGAAGGACAAGATGTGGTGGTTACCGGCGTGGTGGACGAACTGAAAGTGGACGAAGATTACCTGATGGACTGGGAAAATGAGGTGAAAGAGGGCGAAAAAGAGCCCAAAGGCGAAGCAATGCATGAGGGGAAAGAGGCAGGTGAAGAAAAAGATGAAGCGGAAAATGCCATGAAACAGATTAATGCCCTGCGGAAAAAACTGAAAGAGAGCGGAAAAGATCACCTTTCGTACTATTCCATCATCTGTTCCGAATACGAAGTACTTCCCGAAGAAAACGAAGGCGGGGATACCGAAAAATAGTATTGAAGTATGGCTTTTAAATGGAGAAAATGGAACAGAGCCATCCATCGTGATTTCGGCTATCTTTTTCTGGGAATGACATTGATTTATGCCCTGTCGGGGATTGCACTGAACCACTTGGACTACTGGGACCCCAACTACATTGTACAACGTAAAGAGATGAGGGTCACCGTTCCGTCGGAACGGCCGGATAAGAAGGAGGTGAAGGCGCTTCTGAAAACCATGGGCGACGATATTGTATATAAAAAACACTATTTCCCGTCCAAAGAGGTGATGAAGGTTTTTATAAAAAACGGTACGGTACTGGTAAACCTGAAAACGGGTAATGCTTTGCTGGAGCGTACCCGGCGCAGGCCTCTGTTTCGCGAGGTGAATTACCTGCATTACAATCCCATAAAATACTGGACATGGTTTTCCGATATCTTTGCCGGGGCACTGATTATTCTGGGAATTTCCGGCATTCTGATTCCAAGGGGCGATAAGGGAATTACCCGCCGCGGTGCCTGGATGACCCTGTTGGGAATAATTATTCCGTTGATTTATCTGTTTGTTTATTTTTATTAATTATGAACGAATACCTTATCATCGTTTTGTTTGTGCTGTGGTACGGACTTTCGCTCTACCTGTCGGAAACCTACGGCAAAACCGGAAAACCCGGCACCGAACGGTTGTTTTTTATCAGTATGATTTTCAGTCCGGTGGTTGGGTTTATTGTAGCTTTGGCAGGGAAAAGGCGGTAGAAAACCAACCTGAATAAATCAGAAAAGACAAATAAGGCACTAAATTCTGTAAAATAGTGCGATTGTACATTTGCCTGAGTAGCATAAATCATCAGTCAAGCTAAAAAGGAAGCCTTACACCATTTCTTTTGTGGTGTAAGGTTGCTTTTGGTAAAGGTATTGAAAAGATAAGTATTTTTGGGGAGGATATGCGTGCGTTGTGGCACATAAAAACGAACGAAAATGACACGAAAATTCTTAGTATTAATATTTCTATTTGGATTTATAAATCAGTTTTTTGGACAGACTGATTCATTGAAAAACAATGTCTTTGGCACATTCTTGATTTTCCCGATTGAATTCCCGGTAATTGATAACGAGCAGATAAACAATGAATTGACAGGATTAGGATATCCAAAATGTGATTATTCAACTGCAAATATTGGAATTGGATTTCAATTATATATGAATAGGTGGATAACAACACTATCATTTAACAAAACAACCAAAAAGAAAGACCAAGATAGTTATTTGACTGAAGTAGAATACCGTTCGACGTCATTTAACCTCGGTTATGACTTGACAAAAAATCATAGATATTCAATTTATCCTTTTGTTGGTTTTAAAGGTTGTGGACTGAATTATTTGTACCGTGAAAAAATATCAAATACGACCAGCTTTAATAACTATTTTAATACGGCTTTGGAATATAAGGAAATAACAAATTCAAGAGCAAATTTAGATTTGGGATTTGGATTTTCTTTTCAGTGGTTCTTTTTAGTGAATTTTAGGACAGGATATTTGTTGCCACTCGAAGAAGCAAGGTGGAATATTAATAACAATCAGGACAAATTAAGCAATGCTCCGACTTTGCGTTATAACTACTATTTTACCTTGACAATTGGGTTCGGGAATATTGCCGGTGATGATGAATTAAGAAGACATTATAGTAGAAATGAATAAATAACGATGCCACAACAAAAAATATAGTGCATTTGGTAGATAATGCTAAAAATGATGATGATAGCAATAAATAACATGGTGCAAAACTAAAAATTTGGTGTTTCAAAATGCCAAACGCACCATGTTTAAACCGTTACAGCTCATTTAAAGGAAAAATACAGCTTAAAAATTTGAAACATTGAGCCGAATTTATTATGTTTGTGAGCTGAATAAGTAATATGAAAACAGAAAATTTAATATTGGATTTCCTGAAACAAAATCCGGAAAGCTCTTCCGGGGAAATTCAGACAGGAATACCGGATAAAAAGAGTATTGCCACAATAAAAAGGGAGTTATCGAAACTTGTGGCAAAGAAGTTAATATCATCAACCGGAAAAGGAAAAGCAACAAGGTATAAACTATCACCATATTATAATCTGTTTCGTGAGATTGATATTCAAGATTATTATAAAAAAGAGATAGATGAAAGAACAATAATTGAGGACTTCAATTTTTCCTTGTTAAGGGAAATTTTTCCCGCAACAAAATTATTCACAGAAGATGAATTAAATCATTTAACCGGTTTACAAAAGGAGTTTGAGAGAAACATATCCGAATTAAGTGAATATGAAATTAAAAAAGAATTCGAACGGCTCGCTATCGATTTAAGCTGGAAATCTTCACAAATAGAAGGAAACACCTATTCGTTGCTGGAAACAGAACGGCTTTTAAAGGAAAAAGAAACTGCAGCGGGAAAATCGAAAGAGGAAGCCGTAATGTTGCTTAATCATAAAGAAGCTATTGATTTTATAATTGAAAATCCCGATTACTTATTACCTGTTTCGGTATCGAAAATTGAAGATATCCATAGTATCCTGACAAAAGAGCTTTCGGTTGGCAGAAACATAAGAAAAAGACGAGTTGGTATTTCAGGTACCAATTATCGCCCGATAGACAATGAATTTCAAATAAAAGAAGCATTATCGCTAACTTGTGATTTAATAAATAAAAAAGAAAATGTTTTTGAGCAGGCTTTTCTTGCTCTGATTCTTATTTCATACATTCAGCCGTTTGTTGACGGAAATAAGAGAACGGCAAGAATTGTAAGCAATGCAATACTGCTCAATCGTAACCACTGTCCTATCTCATTCAGAACAGTTGATAGTGTTGATTACAAAAAGGCTATGTTATTGTTTTATGAACAGAATAATATCACAATTATTAAGAGAATATTTATTGAACAATATGAGTTTGCAGTAAAAACATATTTTTAGACATAGTACCGTTGAACAAAAGATAATAGCGTGCACAGCGAAATATGTCCGTGCCGGTGTTTGCGGAATAACCAATCAATTGGGACAGAAACGGATATCACAAGCGGGAAATAAAAATTTGAATTTCAATAAGCACAATGAAAAATTTAATTTTGTTACTCTTTGCTGTTCTTTTGCTTTCGAGCCAAGCCAAAGAGCCTGTGCTGCAAATGACAGGGAAGATTAAATGCGCCGATTATCACGAAATGCGTAACGGCTTGAAAAATTCTTTTATAAAGTTCGGGAAGGAAAAGAAAGGGCGTGTTGCTTTTCTCGGTGGCTCAATCACTTACAATCCCGGTTGGCGCTACAGTATATGCAGGTACCTCGAAAAACGGTTTCCGGAAACCGTTTTTGATTTTATTGCTGCCGGGATTCCCTCTTTCGGTTCCACGGAAGATGCTTTCAGGTTTAAGCGCGATGTAATGAAAAACGGCACGGTTGACCTTCTTTTTGTTGAGGCGGCAGTGAACGATGAAGGTACAGGAAGGCCTGAATCCGAGATAATTCGTGCTATGGAAGGAATTGTGCGGCATGCCAAAAAAAGCAACCCTGCCATGGATATCGTTTTTATGTATTTTGTTGACCCGAGGAAGATTGAAGCTTATAATTCCGGCAAAGTGCCCGATGTTATCAGGATTCACGATGAGGTGGCAAAACACTACAACATACCCATGCTCAATCTGGCCAAGGAGGTAACCGACCGGATAAATGCCGGTGAGTTTACATGGAAAGATGATTTCAAAGACCTTCACCCGTCGCCTTTCGGCCAGCATATCTATGCGCGATCCATGCTTTCGTTTCTGAACGATGCATACAGCGGTATTGTGGCCGGAGATGATAAAATTGAGAACTATCCGTTGCCCGGGCCAATTGATAAGTACAATTATGACAACGGGGTTCTGTTTGATGCATCCCAAATAAAACCGGTAAAAGGATGGAAATATGTTAAAATATGGGAGCCGGAGATTGAAGCACGCACAAGGGCTAATTTCATTAAGGTGCCGATGATTGTTGGAACGTATCCGACAAAAACCCTGAAATTCAGGTTCGAGGGCAATGCCGTTGGAATTGCCGTTGCTGCCGGCCCCGATGCAGGGATAGTTGAATACCGTGTGGACGGTGGTAAGTGGAAAACAAAAGACCTGTTCACCAGATACAGTAAGATGTATCATCTGCCCTGGTACTACGTTCTTGAAGATGCGCTTCCTTCCGGAAAACACAAACTCGAACTCCGCCTGACCAACCGAAAGAACGAACAAAGCAAAGGAAACAAGTGTGTGATGAGGTATGTTTTTGTGAACAAGGATTGACAGGCTTGCACTATCCGTCGGTGAGATTGTTAATAAATTTATAAAAAGAAAAAAGATGAGAAATATATACATACTTATTGCAATTGTTTTTTTCAGCATAAGTGCAAATGCCCAGGTGGAATTTTTTGTATCCCCCACAGGCAATGATACGAACCCGGGCACTGCGGAACAACCCTTTGCATCGTTAACAGGTGCACGCAATGCCATACGCAGGTATAAAAAAGAACATAATTCAGCGGTTTCTTTTATAGTTACTATTGCCGATGGTGTTTACAACATAAAAGAGCCTTTTGTTCTTACTTCCGAAGATGGCGGAACGCCCGGGCATCCGGTTATATACAAAGCGGAAAAGGGGGCAAAACCGGTGTTTAGCGGAGGAAGAACGATTAAAGGTTTTAAGGTAAATAAAGCCGGAATCTGGGAGGTAAAAATTCCCGACTGTGCATCATCAGGCCGGAGATTTGACCAGCTTTATGTAAATGGTAAAAAAGCAACTCTTGCCCGAACGCCCAATAAGGGTTTTATAAGAATAGCCGGTGTTAAAGAAACCGTTTTGGAAAAAGGAACCGGCAGAATTTATAAAAAAGCACGGCAGACCTTTATGTTCGACGACCCACAGCTCAAATCCTTAAAAAACCTGACTGGTGACCAACGGAAACTTTTGCGTTTCCGTGCTTATCATAAGTGGAATTTTACCCTCAGGTATGTTGATGAAATTAAATTTAACAATGACAGTATCGTCATCATTACTACCGGACAGGGAATGCGACCCTGGAACCGTATCAAAAAGAACGGACGTATTATTTTTGAGAATTTTGCGGCTGCTCTCGACGCTCCCGGCGAATGGTTTTTAAATAGCGAGGGAACACTGTTCTATATCCCACTGCCGGGACAAACTCCTGAAAACACCGAAATAACAGCACCCGTATCAAACGGTTTACTGGTTATCGAAGGGGATATTCCGAACAACAAACTTGCGGAAAACATTCGATTCGAAGGAATTTCGTTTAAATATTCCCGTTACCGTTTTCCCGCAACCGGTCACGAACCCGCCCAGGCAGCGGTTTCCATCAATGCTGCCATTATGCTAAGGGGAACAAAAAACATCACATTTTCGAATTGCGAAATTTCCAATACCGGTCAGCATGCCATTTGGTTCGAAAAAGGATGCAGCAATTCGCTTGTGGAAAAATGTTTTCTTCATCATCTTGGGGGTGGCGGTATTTATATTGGCAAAGATGTTCCTGTAAAAGATATTGAGCAGACCAAAAATATCAGATTAAACAACAATATTATTCATTCGGGAGGCAGGGAGTTCCCGACTGCTGTCGGCGTCTGGGTCGGGCATAGTCCGGACAACGAGATAACACACAACGATATTGCCGATTTTTACTACACCGGAATATCACTGGGATGGATTTGGGGCTATAAACCGAGTGTTTCAAAAAGAAATAAAGTTACATACAATCATATTCATCATATCGGCTGGGATTTGTTAAGCGATTTGTCCGGGGTATATACCCTGGGAGCTTCGGAAGGGAGCGTAATAAGCAACAACGTTGTACACGATATCCATGCTTATTCGTACGGAGGATGGGGATTGTACACCGACGAAGGAAGTACCGGGATTTTATTGGAAAACAATCTGGTTTACAATACAAAAACAGGAGGGTTTCACCAACATTACGGCAAAAACAATATCATCAGGAACAATATTTTTGCCTATTCAAAAATGTATCAGCTACAATGTACAAGAGTGGAAAACCATCGCTCTTTCGATTTTACCAACAACATTATTGTTTTTGACCAGGGTGTTGTTTTATACGGCCCGTGGAATAAGATTGATATATTTATGGATTATAATATCTATTGGAATACGGGCGGAGAAACCTATGATTTTAACGGTAAATCTTTTAAAGAATGGCAACAATCGGGACATGATGTAAACAGCTTTATTATCAATCCCTATTTTACCGATGCCCCTCATTTCGACTTTACATTTAAGAACCTTAATAATATTCAAAAAATAAACTTTAAACCCTTCGACTATTCAAAAGCGGGCGTTTATGGAGATAAAGAATGGATTAAAAAAGCTTTATTGCCCGGATACATTATTACTGATTTTGAGAAAATTGTAGAGAAGAATATGGATAAAACGCATTATTAGTTAAAAGTAATTTTATTTACTTAAAGACTTGTTTTGCTTGGATTTATTCTAATTTTGTTGAGTTGGCTTATTCCACAGGGAGTTAAATATTTAAACAAACGCAAAATATTCAAATAGGGTTTGAGTAATAAAGTTTGAAACATTAGAGGAAAAATCAGCTCATAAATGAAAATACAATACGCATCGGATTTACATTTGGAATTTCCGGAAAATAAAATCTTCCTGGAAATCAATCCCATAAAACCTTTTGGCGATATCCTGGTTTTAGCTGGGGATATTATTCCCTTTGTTATATTAGAAAAACATCACGATTTCTTTAATTACCTTTCCTATAATTTTGAAAATGTTTACTGGATTCCCGGCAATCACGAGTACTATTATTTTAATCTGACCGATAAATCGGGTTCATTCTTTGAGAAAGTAAAAGACAATGTCCATTTGTTGAATAATGAGCATAAGTATTTTAAAACCAATAATTTTTATATGGTGTAACTATTCATTTAATAACAGTATATTTGCACAATAACATTAACGGTGTTACCATGCACAAGTTATAATACTATGGACATATGATTAAATTTGTAAAGAAAAAGTCCCAATAATTAAAGTAGTATCTGAGTGATTAAAACAAAGTATTACGTTTAACCAGTTGCAGTTAGCACAAAAAAAACCCGCTCATTTGAGCGGGTTTTTTTATTACGCGTATCAATTACTCTCCTCGTTTAAACACAATGGATGTAACGGTTACATCGTCGCCACCCATATTAATGGTAAGGCCGTAGGGGCGGTTTTCGTCAATGGTAATCTGTGCGTCACCGGCTTTGCCGGTAAGTTGTTGCCAAATGGTAACCCCCTGATGTACACCCGTTCCTCCGGTGGGGTGTCCCCAGCCGATAAGGCCGCCGGTGGTATTGAACGGGATTTCGCCATTGCGTCCGGTTTTTCCGTCGGCAACATAGTCGGCGCCTTCGCCTTTGGCAGCCAGCCCCAGTGCCTCAACTGCCAATATTCCGGCAATGGAAAAGCAGTCGTGGGTTTCCACGGTTCCCACCTGGTCTATGGTTATTCCAGCGTTTTCCAACGCCTGATGAGCGGCAAACTTAATGGTTTCCAGCTCTGTAAGGTCGGTGGGGTCGGAAGTGATGTCGCGGACGGCATGGCCGAATCCAATTACTTCCACTGCATCTTTTTTATCAATACCGATTCTTTTCAGGCCCTCTTCCGAGCAAATGGCAATAGCGGAAGCACCGTCGGAAACTTTTGAGCAGTCGAGCACGGTAAGGTGGTCAACAAAAACTTTTCCGTTGGGCTGCATTTTCAGGGCAGTGCCGTAGGGGTCGGGATTGGTATTGTGGTACTCCTGAGCTGTGGGGTCGAGGCGGGCATTCTCTATGGCATTGGCATACCAGCGCGCCATACCTTTGCGCGTACGTTCGTAACCGTACTTTTCGTAATAGGCTCCCGCCCTGTCGCTAAACTGTCCGGGGAAGAAATAGGCGTGGCCTTTTTTCCTCTTTTTGAACCATCCTGCCAGCGCCAGAATATCGGCACCGTAAATAGCCTTAACGGGGTTTTGCACCTCGAAACCGAGCGACAGAACCACATCGGAAGTTTCGGCAAGGATGTGACGGATGCCGGTTACCAGCGAAAGGCCACCCGAAGCGCAGGCACCTTCTACGCGTACGGCGGGTTTCATGGAAAGCCCTTTGTCAATCATGGGGATAAAACCGTCGAGGTGGCCCTGCTTGTTAAAGCGTGAAGCCATAAAATTGCCTATTACCGATTCATCCACATTTTTGGCACCGCCAATTTGCTGCAATACACCCTGTCCGGCCTCTTTAATGTAATGTTCGATACCCGGGCGGGGCTTTTTGGGGTTAAATTCTTTGCGGCCGGTTCCCAGCGAGATGGTATTGTAACCGGCGGTCATATATACTTTTCTTCTTAATTTTTTCATAGCTCAAAATTTTTAATCAAAATAGTTGTTTACCGGACCGTAGGCATGATAAAATCCCGTTAACATAACCGTATTTACATCGTCGTGGTTGTTGGCCACCTTATCGGAAACCAGTTTTTCGGCAATCTCTTTGGAACGTTTTCCGTAACGGATTGCAATTTCGGCTCCGAGGGTGTTCATCTGTTTCAAGTCGTTAAAGAATTTGGTAAATACCTCATCTTTATTTTTCATACGCAGCGTGCTTTTCCATGCCACCGCCGATTCGGGAAGGTCGCCCAGCATTTTATCGGCATCGGCCTTAAAGGTGTCAATATCAATATATTCTTTTTTGTCAATATCCCAAACAGCCACCGGTTTTCCTTTTTCGTATTTAAAGAAACCGTCTTTTTGTGCACCGCTGGAATACTGGCCGCCTTTCACGCCCTGATCCATCATGGTGTCCAATAAATCGCTGTGCAAGTCCTCATCTTCGATAAAAGGATTCATCACGTTGAGGATAAACTGCATTACGTCAATGCCCACATAATCCATCAACTGGAAAATTCCCATGGGACGAATCAGATAGTCGCGTGTAATTTTGTCAATCATGTAAATTGCCTGCGTCAGCGGAATGTTTTTCTCTTCCACAAGCCTTTGGGCCTCTTTTATTCCGTGTAATCCGTCGCGCATAAAGTGACCGTTGCCTATAAATCCTGCAAAGTCGTTGGACGGAACCACAACTTTTTTCAGGTTTTTGGCATATTCAAGTGCAAAATCAACCACTTCGGGTTTGGTATTATCGGTTTTTATCAGTTCAACCAGTCGCTGAACGGCGGGCGGGTTGTAGAAATGGAATCCGATAACCTTTCCGTCGAGGCCGGCCTCTTCGTCAATGAGGTGAATCGGCACCGACGAGGTGTTGGTAAAGAACCAGACATCGTTGGGGTTGTTCTGTTTTATCTGCGAAAGCAGTTTTACCTTTAATGCGCGATTTTCATTCACCGCCTCGAAAACAAGGTTCGATCGGTAGGCTGCTTCCAGTGCCGTGGTAGGCCTTACAATGTTCATTACATCAAAGATGTATTCATCAATGATGTCGAAGTTTTCGATAAGGTCTTCACGGTCGGCATACATTTTACGCAGCCAAACGGTTTTTTTCTCGGCAATTTTCCTGACCTGTACCCTGAGGTAGCCCATCAGTCCGGCCAGGCCTTCGTCGGAAACGTCAATGGCGTTCAACACGAAGGTTTTTCCTTTGTTTTCCGGCAAGAGTGCCCTGTCGGCCATTTCAACGGCAGTCAGCAATAAAATGCCGCTGCCCATTTTGCCGGCAGAACCCAGTACCGAAACGTTTTGTAATCTTTCGTCGTAAGTCATACTTTTTTGTTTTTATTTAATGTTTGAAGTTATTTTTTTTGAAGTTAGAAGTCAGAAGTTGGAAGTCAGAAGTCAGAAGTCAGAAGTTGGAAGTGCGAAGCTGGAAGTCGGAAGCTGGAAGTTGGAAGTGCGAAGTTGGAAGCTGGAAGTTGGGGTTAGTTTTTTTCATGGTTTTGTTATTTTATGTTTTTTCTGAATGCAGTCATCATGTTCATCAGGTTAAAGGCAAAGTCGTAATGGTATTGAAAGTCTTTTTCAGAAATGTACCGTCTGTTTTTTGCTTTATACAGGCAGGTAACCACTTCGGCTAACGACCGGATGGAATAACCCATAAACTTTTTAAACTCCCTTGCCGATTGTCCGATGGAACCTTCGGCAATATTTAATGCAACAGAGTCGGTAGCACGCCTGATTTGAGAAGAGAGATTAAACCTTTCGTCTTTGGGAAACTTTTTACCAACCATTGTGTGTATGTTTTCACCAAATTCCATTGACTTTTGCCAGATAATTAAGTCTTCAAATTTAAAACTTTTCATAATGCGGGGTTTTTATTTGTTGAACTTGTTTAAAGTCTGATAAAACAGTTGTATCACAATTCCACCTCTTTACTTCTTTACTTCCTGCTTCCAACCCTAAATCCTCTATTTCTTCCAAACCCTCTCTTTCTTCTCTCACCCCCATTCCGGTTTTCTCTTTTCCAAAAATGCTTTCATGCCTTCGCGTCCTTCGCTGTTTTCGCCAAAGAGGGATCCGAATTCTTCGGCTTCGAGGGCAGAACCTTCGTCGAGGCTCATTTCATATCCTTTGCGCACTACCTGTTTTACTTTTTTGACAGCCTGCGGCCCTTTGGATACAATGTTCTTTGCAATTTTCAGGGTCTCTTCCATCAGCGTTTCAGGCTCGGTTACTTTTTGTACAAGCCCCATTCTTAGGGCATCTTCAGCGCCAATCATGTCGGCAGTCATCAGCAGGTACAGGGCATTGCCCATATTGGTGAGTCTCGAAAGGCGCTGGGTGCCGGCATAACCGGGAATCAGTCCCAGGTTTACTTCGGGTTGGCCGAATTTGGCTTTTGCGGAAGCAATTCTAAAGTCACAAGCCATGGTCAGCTCCATACCACCTCCCAGTGCAAAGCCGTTTACGGCGGCAATAACGGGGATGTCCAGAAGCTCAAGACTGCGAAATGTGTTTTGTCCCAGTTTTGAAAATGCCGTTCCCTCTTCCCTGTTTTTGTTTACCATTTCGGCAATATCGGCTCCGGCAACAAAGGCTTTGCCCTCACCGGTAATTACCATGATTTTGACTTCGGGATTGGCCTTTACTTCGGCAATCAGCGCATCCATCTCATTGAAAAACTCCGTATTCAAAGCATTCAGCGCTTTGGGACGACTGATGGTAACCGTCAATATTCCATCGGATAAATCTGTTTTTAAAATTTTATAGTCCATTTTTACTTTATTTTAAGGAAGCCCAAATTTAGGAATTTTTCAGGTTGGTATTGTTCTAAGTTAACATTATTTAAAAAGGGGGTGACACAGAGGTGGTTGGTTTAAAAGTTCAAAGGTTCAAAAGTTCAAAGTTTAAATGTTCCAAGTTGCATGTTCACCGGATGAATCCCTGAATGATATCCTTTACGTTATTTTTATTAGAAGAGATGCACGAGGGGAGGTTCTTCAGCATTCTTACTCTCATGGCCGGACTTTCGATGGTTCAGAATTGGGACTAAGTTGGTTTGATCAGCCAGAGGCAGACACGCGTTTGAACGTTTTATGTGATATTTTTAATGTAATATGTTTGATATCAGATATAATATATAATAAGATGTAAGAATGCAGAACAGGAAGTTGCGGCAGGGATGGGAGCGGTAGCATGCGAAGGCGGCGGGCAATGTGTAGCAGGCGGCGGAGGCTGAGCGGTGAGCGAAGACCCTGTACGCCGTTGCGTAACATGCCCGACGGCGAGCAACTACAAGCGGATAGCAGATTGCGATGCCTAAAGGCATACAACAGCAAGCCCGCCCGGCCGCCCAAAAACAAAATACTAAGAAAACTATTTGTTTAAAAAAAGTTTCCAAATTATAAAAAGTTTTACTTTTGCCGGCAGAAAAACGATTTGAAAGAGATTATAAAATAAAAGCATTGTAATAATATGAGAAGAAAAGGATTGTTAATGGTTTTTGTTTTGGTAGCAGGTGTCGTCGCGTCGTTGACAGCGCAAAACGAATACCGGTTCAGCCTCAAAGAGGCCCTTTCTTATGCTGAAAAAAACAGTTATCAGCTGATTAATTCGCAAAAAGATGTGGAAGCCGCCAAACAGAAAATTGTGGAGCAGACAGCAGCCGGATTGCCGCAAATAAACGGAATGGTACAGTATAAAGACAACATTGCCCGTCCGGTTTTTGTGCTTCCCGGAGAGTTTTCGGGGCGTCCCGGACAAGAAACAAAAGTTCAGTTTGGTACGCGGTACACCGGAACTCTTAGCGGGTCGGTTAACCAGCTTATTTTCGACGGTCGCTATATTGTGGGATTAAAAACGGCAAAAAAATTCCTTGAAAAAGTAGATAAAGAGTTTTTTAAAAATAAGGTAGCTGTAAAAGAGCAGGTTTCAAAAAGTTATTACCAGGTTTTGGCTGCCGAGGAAGCGGTTCGGATTATTGACACCACGCTAAAGGTGACCAGAAAATTGAGAGACGAAACACGGGAGTTGTATAAAACAGGTTTTGCCGAAGATGTGGATGTGGAGCAGATGGATCTTCTTGTTTCCAACCTTGAATCATCCAAAACTTTTACCCAAAATCAGGTAGATATTGCCAAAGCATTTTTAAAATTTTATCTCGGATTGAAAGATACCGATAAAATTGTTTTAACCGACGATATGCCTGTTCTGGTTTTGCAAAAGGAGAGCGAAAACCTTATCGAAAAACCATTTGACGTAACGGAAAACATCAATTTTGTAACACTTGAAAAACAAAAAGAGATTGCTATGTTGCAGGTTAAACTGGCCAAATCGGCATATCTTCCGTCGCTTTCGGCAAACCTTAACCTTCAAACTCAGGCCCAGCTCAACGAGTGGAAGTTTTTTAATCCGAAAACACCCTGGGATTTCAGCGGATTTCTCGGTGTAACCATGCGGATTCCCGTTTTCTCAAGCTGGCAGCGTACGGCTCAACTGAAACAGGCCAAAATTGCCTTTTCGCAAATGGAAGTATTGGAAGACCAGACAAAGACCCAGCTTAATATACAGTACC
The DNA here is from genome assembly GCA_027022105.1 of Bacteroidales bacterium. Taxonomy (GTDB): domain Bacteria; phylum Bacteroidota; class Bacteroidia; order Bacteroidales; family F082; genus Sulfidibacterium. Next base: position 23,329 of record JALVZH010000301.1, read on the forward strand.
AGACATTGAAGAATAATTACGAAAACGCTCTTTCGGTATATAAAAACAAGATTAGAAACCGGAAGGTTGCCCGGAAGATTTATGCTAAGACTTCCGAAAAATACATCCGGGGAATGGCTTCGAGCCTTGACCTGCTCAACACCCACAATCAGTTTCTGACGGCGGAAAAAGACTATATAAATGCCACATTAGGGCTTTTGGATGCTGCCGAACAGTTAGAAAACATTCTTATTAAAGCAAAATAATTGTGTTATGAATGAAAAAGCGAAAGAGATAGCATTGAAGGTAAAAGACCTTTTTAAGAAATACGGAATCAAAAGTGTAACCATGGATGATGTTTCTCATGAATTGGGAATATCTAAAAAGACACTTTATGAATATTTTACCGATAAATCGTCCCTTGTGCGCATGGTAATAGATTGTGAAACGGAAATAAGGGAAAAGCATTTTCGGGAAACGGTGAACAGCTCCGACAGCAATGCCATAAGGGATATGTTACGTATTTATCGCTTCTATCAGAAAGTGATGAAGGAACACAACCCTTCATTTGAGTACGATTTAAAAAAGTATTACCCCGATATTTTTAAAGAGTTGCAGCAAATAAAACGGGAAAAGATAATGGAGTCCGTTCTTTCCAATCTCAAAAAAGGAAAAGAGGAGGGGTTGTACCGCAGCGATCTGGACGAAGAGATCATTGCCAAACTTTATGTTTTGCGTATCGAAAGCCTTACCGATACCGACCTGTTTACCTTGGAAGAGCGCTTTCTGCCCGGTTTCTGGCGACAACTTTTTTTATACCATCTGTATGGAATATTAAGTAAGAAGGGGTATGAATATCTGGAAAAGAATTTAGATGATATTGAGGTTTAGTGTTTTGTTAATAAGTTTAATGTCGGCTATATAATGGTTGAAAGATACAAACATCCCGTACTTTTTTACACACTGGCTACTGTAATTCCCTGGGTTTTCTGGTTTGCTGCCGGATACCTCAGCCATATGGAACCTTACACAAACATAAATACTCAACTGGCGAGTTTCCTCGGGTTAACGGGTTTGCTTTCACCGATGGTTATTGCGTTTTGGTTAATCAATAAAGACCCCGATTTAAAAAAAGACCTTTTTTCAAGGTTTTTCAATTTCAAATCCGTAAAATCAGGTTATCTGTTGCTTACTCTGTTTTTGATGTTGGGAAGCATTTTGCTGGCTCAGGCAATATCTTTAATTTTCGGTTACAGTTCTTCACAGTTTACAATAACCGGACACTATACCTTTTCGTCGGGTGTATTTCCGGTTTGGTTCCTGCTTATCATAGCTCCCGTATTGGAAGAGCTGGGCTGGCATACTTACGGTACCGACAGCCTTCGCAGCAGGTTCAATTTGTTTAATACATCCATAATATTTGCACTTTATTGGGGTATTTGGCATTTTCCTCTTTCATTTATTAAAGATTATTATCAAAGTAATCTCGTTGCCACAGGCTGGATTTACAGTATTAACTTTTTGGTAAGTATTTTTCCTTTTGTAATATTAATGAACTGGCTTTATTACAAAACCGGAAGGAACATTTTGGTGGCAATAGTTTTTCATATAACCGCCGGATTTTTTAACGAAATATTTGCCACAAACCCCGATAGTAAAATTATTCAAACGGTACTGTTACTTATACTGGCAACATATGTAGTAATAAAAGAGAAGAAGTTCTTTTTTCAAAAAGAGTATTATCAATATGAAACAGTAAAAGAATATAATTAACAAATAAAAAAATGAAAAAAATCGCATTATTATTCGTCGCATTCGTTGTTTTGGCATCGTGCCAACGCAAAAGTACAGGCGACAAAGAGAATATTGAAAAACAGATTATTGAGTATCAGCATCAGGTAAGAAAGATTAATCAAAAAATTATAGAGCTTCAACAACAGCTTGATGAGATCAGGATGAAGGAGAAGAACGGCAGTTCTTCGGGGCTGGTGTTCAGGGTAAAAACACGAAAAGTTCATCGCCGGCCTTTCAAACATTCTTTTGAGGCCGTAGGAGAATTACAGGCTGTAAATGAGGCTTTTATTTCACCTGAAATAAACGGACAGATTAAAAAAATACTTGTAAACGAAGGCGATTTTGTAAAAAAAGGTCAACTGCTCGCCAAACTGGAAACCGAGATTATTGAAAACAACATTAAAGAATTGAAAACATCTCTTGAACTGGCCACATTGACATATAAAAAACAAAAAGAGCTTTGGGAGAAAAACATTGGTTCCGAAATGCAGTATTTGCAGGCCAAAACCAAAAAAGAGACCCTTGAGCGAAAATTGAAAACCCTGCAGTTGCAATACGACAAATCGTTTATCAAATCGCCGCTGGACGGGTATGTGGAAGCAGTAAACCTCAAAGAGGGCGAGCTCGCAAGTCCGGCCGTGCGCTTTATTCACGTGGTAAATCTGGATGAATTATATGTAAATGCCGACCTGTCGGAAGCCTATCTGCCCGTTGTTCACGAAGGTGATACGGTAGAGGTGCGTTTTGCGGTATTCAAAGATATTAAACTGAAAGTGCCGGTTTACAGAACAGGCAATGTTATAAATAATCAGAGCCGTACTTTCAGAATTCAACTGAAAATCAAAAATATCGACAAGAAACTGAAACCAAATATGCTGGCGACATTAACCATTAATGATTATTACAATCCTTCGGCCATTGTGGTTCCTTCCGAACTGATAAAAGAGGACATCAAAGGGGATTATATGTATGTTCTGGCAAAAAAATCGGGTGTTGATATTGCACAAAAACGATATATAAAAACAGGAAAAAGTACGGACGATTATACCGAAGTGATTGAGGGCTTGTCGGAAAGCGATATTTACATCACCGACGGTTACAACAATGTAAGCGACGGCGCTCCGGTTACTGTCGAAAATTAGTTGGCGTATTTATTGGAGGTTTTTAGTGTTAATGATGTTAAAGCAGTATAAAACAGAAAAATATGAATCAGGAAAATGAATCAGATAAAAAAGTTGTCAGGAATTTTAAACTCTCAACCTGGGCAATAAACAACAGGAACACGGTTTATCTCTTTACTTTGGCCACTATCCTTTTTGGAATTATTTCCTATGTTTCGTTGCCCAAAGAGCTTTTCCCCGACATCAATATTCCTACCATAATGGTAAATACCATTTATCCGGGAAACCCGCCCATTGATATGGAAAACCTTGTAACCCGGCCGTTGGAAAAGGAAATAGAATCGGTAAAAGGGATAAAGGATGTTACCTCCATATCGTCGCAGGATGCATCAAGTATTTTTGTGGAGTTTAATACCAATGTGGATATTAAAAAAGCTTTACAGGATGTAAAAGATGCCGTTGACAAAGTAAAAAGCAAAGGAGATCTTCCTGACGATCTGCCCACCGACCCTCTGGTCAGGGATATTGATGTGTCGGAATTTCCGGTAATCAATGTAAATATTTCGGGAAATTTCAGTCTGAACGAACTGAAAAACTTTGCGCAGGATTTAAAAGATGAATTTGAAACCGTTTATGAAGTATCCAAAGTAAACATTACCGGAATTACCGAAAGGGAGATTAAGATAAACCTCAATCCTTTTAAAATGGCTGCCATGCGGGTAAGCTACAAGGATGTGGAAAATGCCGTGAAGTTCGAAAACATGTCTGTTTCGGGAGGTGAAGCCAAAATAGGAAAGATCAGGCGTTCTATTCGTATTATCGGCGAATTTAAAGACCCGAAGGAGATTGAAAATATCATTGTAAAAAGGGAAAAGGGTAACATTGTTTATATACGCGACATAGCCAATGTGGAATACGGTTTTAAAGAACGCGACAGCTATGCCTTTTTAAACAAAGAACCTGTTGTTACGCTTCAGGTGGTGAAAAAAAGCGGAGAAAACCTGTTGGCTACCATCGATCAGGTATTCGATATTTTAAAAGAGTCGAGAAAACAGCATGTTATTCCCGATAATCTGAAAATTACCATTACCAACGACCAGTCGGATATTGTAAGGAAACAGATAAACAACCTGGAGAACAGCATTATTATGGGGGTTCTGTTTGTGGTGATTATTCTGTTCCTGTTCCTCGGCACGCGCAACTCGCTGATTGTTGGCTTTGCCATACCCATGTCCATGTTTATGGCTTTTATGTTTATGGGAATTGCTCATTACAAGATAAACATGATTGTACTGTTTGCCCTTATTCTGGCGCTGGGAATGCTGGTTGACAATGCCATTGTGGTAACCGAAAATATATACCGGTTTGTGCAGCGGGGTTACAAACTGAAAGATGCTGCTATTCAGGGGGTAGGGGAGGTGGCCATGCCTATTATTTCTTCAACCGCCACCACGCTTGCGGCTTTCTTCCCGCTGGTTTTCTGGCACAGCATTATGGGCGAGTTCATGAAATACCTGCCCATTACCCTTATTGTGGTGCTTACCTCGTCGTTGCTTGTGGCGCTTGTTATTATCCCCGTGGTAATTCTCGATTTTTACAAACCGGGAGATAACAACCCTCTTCCCAAACCCAAAAGAAGCCTCATTTGGGCACTTCTCTTTTTGTTGTTTTCGGCAGTTGCTTTTACGGTTCATTGGAACATCATCGGTTCGCTGCTCATTTTTGCGGCCATCATCACTTTGCTAAACCTGGCATTTCTGACCAGGCTGGCCATTTTGTTCCAAAAGGTATTTTTAGTGTGGCTCGAAGAGGTTTATCTGAAATTTATCCGTTTTGCTTTGCACGGAAAAAATTCTTACGGGATTATCGGATTTACTTTTCTGTTGATGATTGTTACCGTCGGGTTTTATTTTGGAAGTAACCCCAAAAAGGACTTTTTCCCCAGTTCCGACCCCAAATTGATAAACGTAATAGCCGAAATGCCCATCAGTACCGATATTGAGGTTTCCGATTCCATAATGCACCGTTTTGAGGATAAGGTTTTCCGGATTTTGGAACCCAATATGAATATTGTTAAATCGGTGTTGGTGGTTACGGGAAAAGGTGCTGTGGGACAAAACGAAGGTTTCAGGAGCCGTGGCGGTGCGCCCAACAAAGGTATAATTACCATAAACTTTGTGGATTTTCAACAGCGCCACGGGGTGAGCACCTGGGATATTATGCGGCAGTTGAACGACAGTCTGGTGGGTAAATATCCCGGCATTAATATCTCGCTGGAAAAACAGCGGGAAGGCCCGCCCACCGGCAGTGCCATTAATATTGAAGTAAGCGGAAAAGAGTTTAACGAACTGTTGTATTTGACCGACACCATCAGAGAGCTGATTAACAGCAAGAATATTCCCGGTATCGAAGGGCTTAAAATCGACCTTGATGTGGGGAAACCCGAACTGCTTATCAATATCGACCGCGACAAGGCACGCCGTTTCGGACTCTCAACGGGACAGATAGGCGATGCCATCCGTACGGCACTCTTCGGTAAGGATATTTCCGATTTTAAAGAGGGTGAAGACGAGTACAAAATCCGTATGAAATTGGATGACAAATACCGCTACAATATTTCCGATTTGATTAACCAGCGGATTACTTTCCGTTCGGCATCTACCGGCAGGATTGTACAGGTACCCATATCGGCGGTTGCCAATATAAAATACAGCTCTACTTACGGAGCCATTACCCGCAAAGACCGAAAAAGGGTTATTACTATCTATTCCAATGTTGTAAAAGGCTACAATGCCAATGAAATTAACGGACAGATTAAGAAAATACTGGCAGGGTTTACCATGCCGGCAGGATATAAATACAGTTTTACCGGAGAACAAAAAGAACAGGCTGACGCTATGGATTTTCTCAGTAAAGCCATGCTCATAGCGCTTATGCTTATTTTAATTATTCTGGTTTCGCAGTTCAACTCCTTTGTAAAACCGGTAATCATTATGTTCAGTGTATTGCTCAGCACCATCGGCGTATTTGGCGGGCTGGCCACTTTCCATATGGATTTTGTGGTGATGATGACCGGTATAGGGCTTATTTCGCTGGCCGGTGTGGTGGTAAACAATGCCATTGTATTGATAGATTACATTGGTCTTACCAAACTGCGCCGCAAAAAAGAGCTGGGAATTGATGAGGATGACGACCTGCCCATGGAAGAGGCCAAAGAGTGCATTGTTACGGCGGGAAAAACACGCTTGCGCCCGGTATTGCTTACGGCCATTACCACTATCCTTGGGCTGATTCCGCTTGCCGTTGGGGTGAACATTAACTTTTTAACCCTGCTTCGCGATTTCGACCCGCAATTTTTCTTCGGTGGCGACAATACCGTATTCTGGGGGCCCATGTCGTGGACGGTGATTTTTGGCCTCACTTTTGCAACATTCCTCACTTTGATTGTGGTTCCTTCCATGTACCATGTTTTGTATGTGGCCAAAGTGGGATTAAAACGGATGTTTGGTAAAAAGTAGAGTGGGATTGCCACGATAGTTAAACAGCAAAAAGCCCCCGAAGATTCGGGGGCTTTTTTTAATACTATGTATTGTAGTTATGTTAGCTCAGGCGCGGGGAAGCATTCCGTACAATTTTTTCACCGTACGTACCGACAAAGGTTTTACCTTTTCTATCTCTCTGCCTCCGGCGGCATACCAAAGCTCAACATAAAACTCCCCCAACAAAAACAACTTAACGGAATATTCATTTAATGAACGCTGACCGCATTGCTTTCCGTTTTTCAGCACACTCACCACCTGCTCGGTTTTGGTAAGCAATTTAAATTGTGTTTGTGTGAGGGTTTGCATTTTGTGCTGTTTTGAATTTATTGCTCAAGGGGCTTATCATAGCTTGCCCATTCAACATAAGCGCCATCGTACAGTTTTACGTTCTCAGCTTCGGTAATATTTTTAAGAGCAACGTACAAAACAGCAGCTTTTACTCCTGTTTTACAATAAGCTATAATAGGATCAGTAGGACTAATTCCCCTGGAATCCAATATATTCAGAATCTCTTCTTTGCTTTTGAATGCACCGTTTTCGGTTTGTACCTCATTGAAAGGAATATTCACGGAACCGGGAATATGTCCTTCGCTGTAATCGCCCAGACCTTTGAACTCGTCAACCGAACGGGCATCAATTATTTTAGCTTTTGCATTGTTTACATCGTTTATGCCGGCATAAACACTCTTGTCAACATGGGGGGTAAAAGTTGCAGGTTTTACCGAAGGTTTCATTCCTGTTAACGGTACACGTGCTTTTCTGAATGCAGTCAGATCTTTGTGCAGGATCTTCACGTTTGGCGCACCAAGATATTTGAGTACCCAATAAACCCTTGATGAATACTTTTGCGAACCTTCGTCGTAAACAACAATGGTTTTTTTCTCGCTGATGCCTTTCTTACCGAGAATGGCAGCCACATCTGCGGGATTTTTCAGTAAACCGAAAATTTCCCCCTCTTTATTCAAAATTTTATAAGGAACATTAATGGCATTTTTAATGTGAGTTCTGTTGTAAATATCAGGTTTGCTGGCATCTACAACAATGAGGTTTTTATCCGATTTCATTAGTTTCATGAAATCTGCCGCACTGATTATATCGTTTTGTGCGGCAAGCGGCAGAACAGTGATGCCTGCCAAAAACAGCAATAAAAATTTTATCTTTTTCATTTTTCCGGATTTTTTTAATTAAAACTTAGCTTGTACCTGTATAATAAATACATCGTTGGCATATTCATTAACATTGCCGTTTGTCTGTTTTTCGGCATTGTACAGATAGTTAAACTGAATTCTTGTCCAGTCGTTAATGAAATAATTCAAGCCAAAGGTTGTAGTACTTTGGGGAAAGTTCTGGGTTTCATCCAGCATTTTGTAATCGGTTCCGTCGGGGTCGTAATACTCATACTTAATAACCGGCTGCAAGCGATAAGGGGTCATGTACAAAGCCTGAATCATGTATCCCGACTTGTTGTATTCGGGGTAACCGGCATTTACCGATTTTTTGCCGCCGCAGCCGCCGCCACCGGCAATTTCGCCCACATCTTTACCCCAAAGATATTCACCCTGCAAAATGAAGTTCCATTTTTCAAAGCTGATATCGGCACCGTATCTTGAGCGGCTTTTCACATTGCCGTTGGCATCTTTTTTGCCCCACAGCCCGTAACGAAATCCCGCACCTATTTTCAGAAAGTCAACGGGTGCCACAACTATACGTCCGGCGAGGTCTTTTTGATTGTTGCCTCCCGGTACATTGTAGGCATCCATTTTCCCCAGTCCCGTACCGTTTAGGATGGAAAGTTTGTACGAAACAATGTCCCGGTCTTTTCCAAAAGACCCCAAAAGCATAAACTGCAGTTCGCGATAAGGGGAAGCAAGTTGTTCGGACGGTGTGGACCGGTTAATGGTATATAATGCATAACAGGGAGTATTCAACTCCAATCCGAAAGGGGATTTGAACTGTCCGAACGAAAATTTCAGATATTTTCCAAAGGGAGCATACGAAACAAAAGCGTCCAGCAAAAAAGGATAGCCGTTTTTGTAAATGGGGCTTAGCTCAAGCATTACATAATAGCTTACATCGTAAGGGATGGTTCCCATAACACCTACACGCGCTCTTCTGAAATAAAACGTGCTCGGTTTTACGGCATTACCGTTGTTATCCTGACCGAACAGGTAGTAAGAAAACTCCGGTTGAATGTACCCCATTACCTGTGGTTTACCATCTTCGGAAGGGGTATCGCAACCCTGTGCCCGCATTGTTTTGGAAATACTAAAAAACAGGCCGATTGACAATATTATTATTAAACTTTTTTTCATGGTTATAAAGTTTTGTTAAACAATGGTAAACTGTCTCGAAAAATTCAGGTTTTCGAGACAGCTCCGTATAAATGGTAATGAGAAAAATTACTTTCCGGTTTCGTAAGGATAATCCATTGAATGGTGCCAGGCCGGTTTTCCGGCTTCGGCAAGTGCCGAATAGTTAAGGTTGTTTACCCCAAACAGAATGCTTTTTGCATTGTAACCCAAAACATTAAGCCAGGCCGTTACAAATGATGAAGTCTGTCCGGTGTAGCAATAGATAAGGCACTCGTCGGATTGCGGTAATGCTTTTACCAAGTCACCGTCCAACGAAATGGGTTTAAACTGATAGGCTCCTTTGTAATGTCCGAATGTCAGGTAATCGGTTTCGTCCCAGAAATTATAGATGTTGTAATTTTCGGGAGCGGCCAACGGTTCCGAAGCGGGTACGTTCCAGGTAGATGTGGAAAGCATTTCATTAACACGCTCTTCCAGCAAAGCGGCACCGTCGGTGGTTGTTGATTCCCAAGCGGGATAGTCGTTGGAAGGTAAAGGATCGCTGGCATCGGTAACCCAGTTGGGCGAACCTACAGCCTGATCGCCGGCACCGTCCAGGGTTTTTCCCGACCATTTATCGAAGTCAAGATCGGATGTCCAATATGAAAAACCGAATTTCATTACCTGTGCATCGGAAAAGCCCGACATACGCAATGCCAATACGGCCCTTGCAGCAGTTTGACCGGTATAACAAACCACCAGAATAGGTTTATCGGTTCCAACCTCTTTTGCTTTGGTGATAACATCGGTAAGCGCAACATTAATTGACCCTTTGATATGTCCTTTGGCAAAATCGTCGGCTTTGCGGATATCAAATACATAGTACCCCGGAATTGTATAATCGGCGGAATCGACAATGCCACCATCCGAAATAAGTTTGGGGGCCACAACCCATTTTGTGGGTGTGGTTAACAAATCGGGCAAATCCATACCGTTATCCGTAAGGTATTTGGATAATGTTTCAAAATTCCCTTTGGTTTCGGGTTCGGGTGTGGTTTTGTCTTTACATCCGGTAATAACAAATGCCGGAAGAATTACGGCTAATAAAAACAGATTCAATAACTTTTTCATTTTTTTAATTTTTTTGTGAATAATAAAATTTTACTGTTATTTTGTTAACAAATGTAAACTGTCATCCGGGCATTTCGACGGGCATATTCATGTAACTCATCACAAAAAAACATGTCATATGACAGAAAAATTTGTTTCTTGTGACAATGTTTTACAATAATTTCTTATTTTGCACTCGGTAATCACTAAACTATAACACATTGCAAGGCAGTTGTATCGTTGAAAACAAACATTCGGAATGTTTTGAAGTTCTCACCCCGGAAGAGCAAAAACTGTTGGATGAGAATACCATCAATATTACCTACAACAAAGGGGAAATTATTGCCAAGCAGGGAACCTTTGCCTCTCATATTATTTATTTAAAAGAGGGCTTGGTTAAGGTGTATATGGGAGACGATAATAAAGATTTGATTTTAAAAATTATTCCGTCGAACCATTTCATCGGGCTGTCTTCCCTGTTTGAGGGGAACAACACTTTTATTTATTCCGCTTCCACCTATGTAAAATCTACCGCCTCATTGATTGATATTAATTTTTTTAAGCGGTTGATCAGAAGAAATCCCGAGTTTGCCTATAAGATACTGAACATCCAAAACGAGAATGTTGCCCAGGTTTACGGACGGTTTTACTGCCTTACGCGCAAGCAGTCGTGCGGACTTGTAGCCGATTTGCTGATGTGTCTTGCCACAAGGGTTTTCAAAAGCGAGGAATTTATGCTGCCTCTTTCGCGTGCCGACCTTGCCGACCTTACCGGGCTTTCCACCGAAAGTGTTATGAGAATTTTAAAAGAGTTTAAACAAGACAGGCTGTTGGAGGCAAAAGGCAAGATTATTAAAATTCTTGATAAGGATAAACTGGAAAAGATTAGTAATTACGGTTAAAGAGTGACCCTGAATTGCGGCAGGGATGGGAGCAGCTTGCGAAGGCGGCGGGCAATGTGTAGCAGGTGGCGGAGGCTGAGCGGTGAGCGAAGACCCTGCAGCCGTATAAATCAATCTTCTATTTTTAAAGATAAATATTCTGAGCCGGAAAATGAATATCTTTTTTAATAAACCCACCCCTACCCCTCCGAGGAGGGGAATTATGGAATTCATTTTCCGGCTCAGAATATTTTTCACATATGATTACTTTTATTTAAAACATTTTAGCCGAACAGCCTTGCCGGCGAGGACTACAAGCGGACAGTACTTGCGATGCCAAAGGCATGCAACTGCAAATCTGCAGATTGCGATACCTGCCGGCATGCAACTGTAAACCCGGCCGTCCAAAAAAACATACATCTTTGACAGACTAATAAAACAGAACTTATCCGGTGTAATTTTACCACCATTAAATATTCCAAATAACGGTATCTTTGCAGCGCAAAAAAGTGAATATGACTGCAAAAGATATAGAGATAATGGCACCTGTGGGTTCGTGCGAATCGTTGATGGCGGCAATACAGGGCGGTGCCGACTCGGTTTATTTCGGTATTGAGAATCTGAATATGCGTTCGCGTTCTTCCAAAAACTTTACGCTGGACGATTTGGTGAAGATATCGCAAATATGCCGCGAAAACAATATCCGTTCGTACATTACACTAAACACCGAAATATACGACCATGAGCTTCCGCTGATGCGCAAAATTGTGGATGCAGCCAAAGAGAACAACATCACCGCGGTTATTGCTTCCGACCAGGCGGTTATCCAGTATGCCTTTTCCAAAGGTGTTGAGATACACATGTCAACACAAACCAACATTACCAATATTGAAGCGGTTAAGTTTTATTCGCAGTTTGCCGATGTGATGGTTACCGCCCGCGAGCTGAGTCTCGATCAGGTGAAGGCCATTACCACCGCTATTCGTGAGCAGGACATCAGGGGGCCCAAAGGCGAATTGGTTCAGATAGAGATATTTGCCCACGGCGCCTTGTGTATGGCGGTTTCGGGGAAGTGCTACCTCAGCCTCGACAACCTCAATTCGTCGGCCAACAGGGGTGCCTGCCTGCAGCCGTGCCGCCGGAAATACACCGTAAAAGATACCGAATCGGATTTGGAACTGCTTGTTGACGGCAAGTACATTATGTCGCCCAAAGATTTGAACACCGTTTCGCTGTTAGACAAAATGTTGGATGCCGGAGTGCGGGTGCTGAAATTAGAAGGGCGCGGTAGATCGGCCGATTATGTGAAAACCGTTGTCAGGGTCTATCGCAAAGCCGTAAATGCCTATTTTGAAGGGAAATACAATCAGGGCAACATTGATGTTTGGAACAATGAGCTCGGGAAAGTATATAACCGCGGTTACTGGGAAGGCTATTATATGGGCAGAAAAATGGGCGAGTGGACCGATGTGTATGGCAATCAGGCCACCGAAAGAAAGTTGTATGTGGGTAAGGTTACCAACTATTTCAGCAAAATAGGGGTGGCCGAAATTAAGGTGGAGGCGCAGGATTTGCTGTTGGACGAAGAGATAAAAATCATCGGCCCCACCACCGGAGTTTATGAGGGTAAAGCCGGTGAAATAAGGCTTGATTTGGAACCGGTGCTGAAAGCGCCCAAAGGGTCGGTTTGCTCCATTCCCGTATCCCAACAGGTGCGCAGGGGCGATAAACTTTATAAAATAGTAACCGTTAACCGGGAAAATGAAGCGGTATTGCAGCAAAAATAAATCTGCGGTTTGTCCGTTTTCAACAGGATACTGTCCGTTTTTGCTTATATTTGTGTTTTGCTTCAAAATCGCAGCAGCAAAAAATATTTAAGATCAGCAAATTACCTCATATGGTATAGATTATGTTTCACAAAAAAATTTTAATTTTAAACAGATGAAAAAAATATCGATTTTCTTGATTGCCACCATGTTGTTTGGCACTTTTCAGCTTCGTGCACACGAAGGCATGTGGCTGCCCCTGCTGCTTGAGCGGCTGAATTATGCCGACATGCAAAAAATGGGATTGCAACTTACCCCCGAAGAGTTGTACAGTATTAATCATTCCAGTTTGAAAGATGCCATTGCGGGTCTTTCCAACAGTCCCAATCCGCAGGGCTATTTTTGTACTGCGGAGATTGTTTCGGACCAGGGATTGCTTTTTACAAACCATCATTGCGGGTATTCGGCTGTTCAGAAACACAGCAGCGAGGAACACAACTACCTTAGAGACGGATTTTGGGCCATGTCGAAAGATGAGGAACTCCCCAACGAAGGGCTTACGGCATCCATTTTGGTTTACATGGCCGATGTAACCGACAGCATTGTTCCCGCCCTTGACACCTTAAAAGAAGAGCAGCGCAGTGCCACGGCTCAAAAAATAATCGGACGGTTGAGTAAAAACGCCTCGGAAGAGGGGAAATACAACGTGGTAATTAAACCCTTTTTTAACGGAAACGAATATTATATGTTTGTTTATCAGGTATATCGCGATGTAAGGCTGGTAGGTGCACCTCCCTCTTCGATAGGAAAATTCGGTGGTGATACCGACAACTGGATGTGGCCCCGCCATACGGGCGATTTTACCATTTTCAGGATTTATACGGCTCCCGACGGCTCTCCTGCCGAATATTCAAAAGACAATGTGCCGTTGAAACCGAAACACTACCTGCCCATATCGCTCGACGGGGTTAAAAAAGACGATTTTGCCATGATTTGGGGTTTTCCGGGAAGTACAAGCCGTTACCTGACTGCCGAAGGTGTAAAATTCAGAACCGAGAAATATTTTCCGCCGCTGATTGATGCTTTCGGTAAAAAACTGGAAGTGTGGAAAGAACATATGGATGCCGATGAGGTTGTTCAAATAAAATATGCTTCCAATTATGCCGGTATTGCCAACAGTTGGAAATATTTCATCGGCCAGCGCCGGGGTGTAAAAAAACTGCATATTTACGAAGAGAAAAAAGCATTTGAAAAACGGCTGATGGAATGGATTAATGCCGACCCCGGCAGAAAAGAGAAATACGGTAACATTATTAGCGAAATAGAAAACGCATATAAAATTCAGTCGGATATTATCGAGCCTGTTATTTATGCAAGCATTACGGGAATAAGCGGAGCCGAGATAGTGGGATTTGCCCAAGAGCTTTCAGGCCTTGAACAGAAAATGGAATCGGCTAAAAAAGAGAAGAAAAAAGAAAAACGGATTAAAAAAGAGAAGAAAGTTGCTGAAAAAGCGGAGCAGTTGAAAGAGTCGGTTCCCGAAATGTACAAAGATTACGACGAAGCTACCGACAGGGATGTTTTTGCTGTTATGACCGGAATGTATATGGAAAAAACGCCCGACAGTCTGCAACCGGAATACCTGAAAAAGCTGGTGGATAAGTTCAAAGGCGATTACACCAAAATGGCGGATTATGTTTTTGATAATTCCGTTTTTTCATCGGCAGACCGGTTGACGGCATTTCTTGACAACCCGAAATTAAAGAAGCTTCAAAAAGATCCGGCATTTCAACTGATGCAGGGATACATGGCCAAGCTGATGGAGGTTCAAACAGCATTCAGCAGTCACCGCAACGACGCCTCACGTGCCCGCCGTCTTTTCTTACAGGCCATTCGTGAGTTTCAGCCCGATAAGATATTTTATCCCGATGCCAACTCCACACTGCGGTTTACCTATGGCAAGGTGTTGCCTTACGACCCCCGCGATGCCGTCCATTACGGTTATCAAACCCACCTGTATGGTGTTATGGAAAAAGAGGATCCGTCCAACAGCGAGTTTATTGTTCCGGCAAAACTGAAAGAGTTGTATGAGAAGAAAGATTTCGGTCCCTACGGCGTAAACGGTACGCTGGATGTGAATTTCCTGACTACCAACGATATTACAGGCGGAAACTCGGGTAGTCCGGTAATAAACGGAAAGGGCGAACTTATCGGTCTGGCTTTCGACGGTAACTGGGAAGCCATGAGCAGCGATATTGCCTTTAACAAAAAATTGCAGCGCACCATTGTGGTGGATGTACGGTATGTGCTGTTTGTTATCGATAAATTTGCAGGCGCCACCAATATTGTGGATGAACTGACCATACACAAAGCTGTTCCCGAACCCGACAGGGTTGAACCGGTGTTAATGGAGAATTAACAAGAAACTTTCAGGTGAATAAAATTTCGTTTTAAACGGGCCGCTTCGATTTACGGAGCGGCCTGTTTTTTCAGGAATTTTTTACATACCCGGAAATCTTTTGCCGACAACTCGATAAAATAAATTCCCGGATTCAGATTTGAAACGGCAATTTTGTTGTTTTCCGGTTTTCCCCCTTCGACAAACCGGCCCGTGACATCATAAATATTGTATTCAATAATGTTTTCTTTGAAGTAGGAGCCGGTTGAAATGTGTAAAAATGCACCGGCGGGATTGGGATAAACCGTTACATCAGCCTCCGTATCACCGGTAATATCAACATTGTCGTAAAGAAGGCAAATGTGATCTTCTTCGGGGTTATTTAAGGCGGGGGCAAATTCCGAGTAACAGGTATCGGCTCCGTTTTTCCATACGGCATTCACTTTGTAACAGATGTTTTCGGGCACCGGCACCGGAATACCTGAATCTTCGTATTCGTAATACAAGACTCCATCCTGCTGTTCAACATTATTTAAAAAAGAGTATGCCGTATCTCCTGCAAACGAACGGTAAATATTGTATCCCAGCAACGTGTCGAATATACTCGGGTCGTTATTCTGATACGAAGCAAGTTGTATTTCAATGTTCCAGTTGTTGTCGAAACCATATTCCGTCAGGGTATGCCAGCTATTGGTGTCTATACGTACCAAATCGCCGTAACCTGTAACTGCCGGGCCCAAACCGTATCCTGCGGGATATTGCCCTTGTGATTGGGAAACAACATCGTATCCAAACCAATACTCCAAATCGCCGTTTATGTAAATAATGCTGTCAATGGTAATTTCCGTCCATATTCCCGGCTGGATGTTTGTCAGTGTCTTCTGATAAATCAAATTGGCTGCACTGTCGCCCGTCCAGATTTTGGCTGTAAAGTAGCCGTTGGGGGAAATATCGTCGATAAAAAAAGCCATTTTACAGACAACACAACTGTCGTACATGGCAAGTCCGCCGGAATCCCACCGTATGGCAGCCGTAAAATTACCGCCATCCGCAAGCCCGAGGAACGAAACGTTTTCCCAATGATCGTATCCCATAAAAGGAATAAATCCTATAGGAAGTTCGGGGGATTCCCAACTAATGATACAACTGATGTTCCGGTTGCCCGACCAGTTGAACCGTGCGTTTATTTCCTGCGGCGTATCGCATTTGGAATAGAGCTCCACATTATCGATAAACCAGCCGGATATGTTACCGGTATTTGCCCCCGAGGCCCTGAACCTGATTTTAAAGTTATTGTATTTAACCAGCCGGGTTATATTGTAAGTCCTGTTTTTCCAGGAAATATTGCCGTTATTTACCACGGAATCAATTGCTTTCCAGGCGCTATCACTCAGTACCTCTACAAATAACCGTTCGGTACCCGTTGCATTAATATCGGAAAGCATCAGGTCGAACGAAAGCCGGATGGTTCCGATATTTACCGAATCTATCCAATCGCAGGTAAGTTCCGAATTGTAATTGGTTAGTCCCGCAGACCCGTCAAACATTGCCGAAGCACCGCTGTTTCCTGTTGCGGAGTCAATCCGCCACTCGTTTCCCGAAATTTCCCAGTTGTTTGTTGTAAAGCTCAGCGACTCCCAGTCTTCAAAAAAGGGCATGGCCTGATTTAAAGGTGAGTAAAGAGGCTTTTTTGAAACAATGATGTTTTGTGAATGAAGGAAAAACGGCCATATTAGTGTTATGACGAAAAGTTTTTGTAACAGGTGGAAAAAGTTAAGTTTCATGTCGGAAAATAATTTCATAATTTATTTGTTATTGTATGCATTCATCGTACGGTCGATGCCAATGGCCACGAAGCTTTTAATCATTTCCACCGCTTTTTCCACCCTCGGGGTTAACAGCTTTACCTCTTCGGGTGTCCATTTCCCCAGAACATAGTCCACCTGGTAACCTCTCGCAAAGTTATTCCCTATTCCGAAACGGAGGCGCGGAAACTCATTGGTTCCCAGTTTTTCGATAATATCGGTCAGGCCGTTGTGTCCGGCATCGCCCCCTTTTTTCTTCATGCGGAGCACACCCGGGTCGAGGGCAATGTCGTCCAATACCACCAACAGGTTGGAAAGCGGTATTTTTTCTTTGTCGAGCCAGTATTTAACCGCTTTTCCGCTCAAATTCATGTAAGTTGCGGGTTTTATTACAATCAGTGTTTTCCCGCGGTACTTTACCCGGGCTACCGAGGCCAGCCTTTCGGTGGTAAAACTTCCCCCGAGCTCTTCAACCAGCGCATTAGCCACAACAAAACCTATGTTGTGACGTGTGTTGGCATATTCGGCGCCGATGTTTCCCAATCCTGCAATTAAGTATTTCAAAACGGTTTAATTTATCTGTTGTTTTATAAAATATTGTTGTCCCATTCGTTGCGACTTTTTTTAATATATTTTTGTAAATCTTCAGCAATATCCACGGGTAGTTTTCCGGCATATTTATCGGATAGATTAGCATCCTTTGAGACATTTTTCTTTATAATATGAAGAAGATTCAACTCTTCCGGTTCTTGCAATAATTTCATTGTTTTTGGTGAAGTGATTTTGATTATTACAGTATCCATGGCTATAATTATAAATTTACTATTTAGAAAATACCGGATATTTTCATTAATTTCTTTTATACGTTAAACATTTAACCATACAAAAGTAACAGAATATTTCCTTAAAACAAAAAAAGAGGCAAGCCTATGCCTGCCTCTTTTGCTTATGTGGTATGAAAAAAAAGTTATTCTGCTGCGGGGGTTTCTTCTCCTTCGCCTCCTTCTTCTGCTTCGGCGGCTTCGGCCTCTTCGGCTGCCGTAAGTGCGGCACCTCTTGCCATTTTAACGCTAACCACCATAGCACTGGGAATGTCGAGCATTTTCAGGTTTTCCAGTTCAATTTCGCGAACCTTAATGCTGTTTCCGATGTCGAGTTTTGAAATGTCGAGGGTAATAACTTCGGGAATATGCTCCAGCAGTCCTTTTACTCTCAGTTTTCTTAATTTGGTAATCAGTTTGCCACCCTTGATAATGCCGGGTGCGGTTCCCGAATATTTTACCGGAACAGCCACCGAAACAGGTTTGCCTTCAATTACCTCCATAAAATCGGCGTGCAATACACGGTCGGTTACGGGATGGTATTGCACATCCTGCAAAATGGTGGAATACTCTTTTCCGTCGATGTTAATTAACACGTTAAATGCTTCGGGGGTAAACAACAGTTTTTTGAAGTCTTTCTCTTCAAGTACAAAGTGTACCTGTTCTTTACCGCCATACAATACGCAGGGAACTTTTTCTTCCCTCCGCAATTTTTTAGCATCTTTTTTCCCTACGTGCGCCCTGAGCGCACCGCTCAATGATACTGTTTTCATAAAAAAATAAATTAAAAATTAATAATTATTGTTTAGTTTTAGAACCCATATTAAACAGGGAACTAATTGATTTATAATTTTCTACACGTTTAATAACCTCTGCCAGCAACGGAGCCGTACTCAGCACCTTTATCTTATCGCAATATTTTTCGGATCCCAAAGGAACGGTATCGGTAACGATAACCTCCTCGAATGGCGAATCTTTCAGTTTCTGTATGGCACTGCCCGTAAGCAGCGGGTGTGTGGCCATTGCCCTTACACTGTTGGCTCCTTTTTCCATGAGCAGTTCTCCGGCTTTTACAATGGTACCTGCGGTATCTATGATGTCATCCACCAAAACCACATCTTTTCCGGTTACATCTCCCACCAGTTGCATCTGTCCTATCTCATTGGGTTTGGAGCGTTGCTTGTAGCAAATGGCAAAACCGGTTTCAAGGGCTTTGGCATAAGATGCCGCCCTGCGTGTTCCACCCGTGTCGGGCGATGCCATCATCAGGTTGGGCAGTTTCAGTTTTTTGAGGTAAGGGTAAAATATTACCGAAGCATACAGATGGTCAACGGGTATATCGAAAAATCCCTGAATCTGGTCGGCATGAAGGTCGATGGTAATAAGCCTTGTTATTCCCGTGGATATTAAAAGGTTGGCCACCATTTTCGATCCGATGGAAACCCTTGGTTTGTCTTTTCTGTCCTGACGCGCATAACCGAAATAGGGAATTACGGCTGTTATTTTACGTGCCGAAGCCCTCTTGGCGGCGTCTATCATCATGAGCAATTCCAACAGGTTCTCGGCCGGCGGCATGGTTGACTGAACTATAAATACATCGCGGCCACGAATATTTTCTTCGTATGAGGTTTGAAATTCGCCGTCGGAAAAAATGATTACATCCGATTCTCCCAAAGGAATACCGTAATTTTCGGCAATCTTTTCTGCAAGATAACGGCTTTTTTGCCCCGAAAAAATACTTACCAAATGCTTTTTGGCCATGATGATAAAATTGCTCTCCTTAAACCGCCGCAAAAATAGTGTTTTATTTAAGTGAAAATGAAATGAACAGAAAGATTTTTTACTTATCCTGAGAACAGAAATTAACCGTAATAAAAATGGTAAATTCCGTTTAACACTATTTTACTTTTAAAAAGCAATAATTTGAATAATTTTGCATTCTCATATTGAAGTGAGTTGATTATAGAAATTTTTTAAAGGTGTGTGATGATAAGTAAAATATTGGGAACCAGAAGATGAATTCCATAATTCCCCTCCTTGGAGGGGGAGGGGTGGGTTCATTCTAAAAGACATTCAGCTTCTGGTTTCCAATATTTTATATCAAAAAAAAAGGACTTAAAATAAATTTATTAAAAAAACAAATCAAAACCATATGAAAAAGATGATGGAAAAGGGGCCGAAACTGTTGCTGCTCTTTCTGGTGGCAGCAATACTGGCAGGGGGGATGACCTCATGTAAAAGCAAAAAGAAACTTGCACGCGAAAAAGCCGCCGCCGAATATGCACAAAAGGTGGAACAGGCAAAAAAAGACCTGAATGCGATTATTAACGAAGAAACCCAATGGAGCCTCGACCGCCAGGCACAACGTGTAAAAGAGATTAAAGACATGAACATTGATGACCCGGAGGTTATTGATTTAATAAGTAAAGCCGAAGAAAAGATTAATGCTTTAAAGGCCGAACAGGAACGCAAAGCCGAAGAGGAACGGCTGAGAAGAGAAGAGGAAGCGAAAAAACGGGCACTGCAATCGCAGTATGCCGTTTATAACAATGCCTTTGAATCTATTGCCAATGCCGGTTCGGTTTCGAAAGCCAATGCGCTGATTGATGATGCATTGCAGATGTTTGCATCGCCCGATGTTCCCGTATTGATTATTATTAGCAAAACGGACGGCATAAACGATTACGACAGACCGACCACGGCATCCATGTTCCTGAATTATTTAAAGGACAAACAGGCTTACAAATACCGTGTGGAAAGTCTGAAAAAAGATTCTTTTGGTAAAATTACAGAACTGGAACTGATAAAAAAGTAAAAAATGAAAAAAAGCATATTGATAATTGCCGCCATCGTCGGATTTGTAATTAGTAATCCTCTTGCGGCACAGGAAAACCTGAGCCTCCAACGCAAACAGGCTATTGACAGCCTTGCCTTGGAAAAAGTTCGTGATTTAAGTAAGTATATTACCATAATCGGAAGCAAAGATACACCCTGGAGTGAGGCCAACCGTGTGATTGACCGTGCGGAAGAATTATTTATGGACGGAAGCGAAATAGGGGTTTCGTCGTTGTTGCGCCCTGAGATAAACTATTACAGCGTAAGGAAATATTTTGAGCGCTTAATGCGCCTGAATTACAACAGGGTTGAAATAGAATGGTATAATATTGAATATGTCAGCGACTTGCAGCGTCAGCCCGACGGAACTTATGTGGGTGTAATTACCATTTTCCAGAAATTCAAAGGTTATGACAAAGAGGGGCGCCTGGTATATCAGGACACCACTAAAAAAGACATTACCGTATATGTTAAACGGAAAGAAACCCAGATAGGGGGAAGACTTATCGGATTTTGGGATGTGCTTCTCGGAGATATCCGTGTGAAGGAGACATCGAAGTAATCCGCCATCGTATCAAACAAAAAAACCCGCTTATTCAAAGCGGGTTTTTTTTTATTTGTCCGTTTTGCTGCCTATTCGGCAAGAACCAAAACTTTATTTTCCAACACCTCGATAACTCCTCCGTTAATTTCGTAAAAAGTCTCTTTTTTGTTTTTTCCAACCTTTATTTTTCCCTTTTTCAGGGCCGAAATCAAAGGGGCATGGTTGTTCAGAATTTCAAAAGAACCGTCGATACCGGGCAGTTGCACCAGGTCGGCTTCTCCTTTAAAAATTGTTTTGTCGGGTGTTATGATTTCAACGTTCATAATCAATACTTTTTATTTGGCTTCCGCCAGCATTTTCTTACCTTTTTCAATGGCTTCCTCAATGGTTCCCACCAAGTTGAATGCAGCTTCGGGATATTCATCCACTTCACCGTCCATAATCATGTTAAATCCTTTAATAGTATCTTCGATGGAAACCAAGGTGCCTTTAAGACCGGTAAACTGTTCCGCCACATGGAAAGGTTGCGACAGGAACCTTGCAACACGACGTGCACGGTGAACAATCAGTTTGTCCTCTTCCGAAAGCTCGTCCATACCGAGGATGGCGATAATGTCCTGAAGCTCTTTATAACGCTGCAGAATATTTTTAACACGTTGAGCGGTATTGTAGTGCTCTTCGCCCACTACCTCGGGAGTAAGGATACGCGATGTTGAGTCCAGCGGATCCACTGCGGGGTAGATACCCAGCTCGGCAATTTTACGGCTCAGTACCGTAGTTGCATCAAGGTGGGCAAAGGTGGTTGCGGGAGCAGGGTCGGTAAGGTCGTCGGCAGGTACGTAAACAGCCTGAACCGAAGTAATGGAACCCTGTTTGGTTGATGTAATTCGCTCTTGCATGATACCCATTTCGGTAGCCAGTGTAGGCTGATAACCTACGGCAGAAGGCATACGTCCCAGCAGTGCCGATACTTCGGAACCCGCCTGGGTAAAGCGGAAAATGTTATCGATAAAGAAAAGGATATCGCGTCCGCCCGATTTTTCGTCGCCGTCGCGGAAATATTCGGCAAGCGTCAGTCCCGAAAGGGCAACACGGGCACGGGCTCCGGGAGGTTCGTTCATCTGACCGAATACCAAGGTGGCCTGCGATTTGGCCAACTCGTTGCGGTCAACCTTCGAAAGGTCCCAGCCGCCTTTTTCCATCACCTCTTTAAATTCATCACCATATTTAATAACACCCGATTCAATCATCTCGCGCAACAGGTCGTTTCCTTCACGGGTACGTTCACCAACACCACCGAATACCGAAAGTCCCGAATAGGCCTTTGCAATGTTGTTGATAAGCTCCATAATGATAACGGTTTTGCCTACTCCGGCACCACCGAACAGTCCTACTTTACCACCCTTGGCATAAGGTTCAATCAGGTCGATAACCTTAATACCGGTATAAAGAATCTCCGATTGTGTAGAGAGTTCGTCATACTTTGGAGGTTCACGGTGAATGGGATATCTTTTCTTGCTATCTACGTTACCCAGGCCGTCAATGGCGTCGCCGATAACGTTGAACAAACGCCCGCGAATCTCTTCGCCCGTAGGCATGCTAATGGGCTGTCCGGTGGCTTTTACCTCCATTCCGCGACGGAGTCCGTCGGTAGAATCCATGGCAATGGTACGGATGGTATTTTCACCGGTTGCCTGTTGTGCTTCCAGGATTAGTTTTTCGCCGTTTTCCCGTTCAACGATCAGGGCGTCATACAACTTGGGAAGGTTTTTTTCGTCGTCAAATACTACGTCAATTACCGGACCGATAATTTGTGCAATGTGTCCAATGCTTTGTTTTGTCATAAAAATATGATTAACGGATTTTTAAATCGCGGCAAATATAATAATTCTATTAATTATACACCGTTATTTAGAATAACTTTATTCACCAAAATAGTTATATGTGTTGTTAATTTACATCTTAATGGTTTTCAAGGCGGCCGGGTTTACAGTTGCATGCTATCAGGCATCGCAATCTGCGGGCTTGCTGTTGTATGCCTTTAGGCATCGCAAGCTACCGCTTCCATCCCTGCCGCAACTTCTCGTTCTGCATTCTTATATCTGACATCTGGTCTCTTACATAAAACATAATACATCCAAATGCGTGTCTGCCGTAGGCTGATCATAAAATATCTTTTAATCATATAATCCAATCGGGAAGCAAGAAAAAAGATAAAAGAAGCAAGAAAAAAGTTTGGAAAAAAACCACTCCGTCAATCCCTCATAATTCAGAGACATCATCAGGCCGGCCATGTGGGATAGAATGCCGAAGAATCTCCCCTCGTGCTTCTTTTCCAATTTAACATACAGTACGGATAACATTAAGGGATTCATCGGGCGCGCCGGCAAACCTGACGGATTGAACGCCGGTTTGCGGGATGGACTCCGTCAGGTTGAGAAAAATACGGTATTAATAATGATAACATGCCTTCACCGGTTTTGTCACGTTCCGATCCGCCTCAGGCGGAGTGGGAATCTGTTAATCCGTTAATAATTCCGCCCCCCCGTTCCATATCATTTATTTTAAATCAAAAAGCAGAATAAATGAAAAAAAGCTGTAAATTTGCACATTATGTATGAAGAATTACAGGTAAGACGCAAAATGGTCCAATTACTCCCTTTGGAAAATGAACGGACAATCGTTCTTTTGACGGGAGCACGGCAAACAGGAAAAACCACTCTTGTTAAAGATAAGTATTCCGGGTTAAAATATTTTAACCTTGATGCTGTTGAATTCCGGCAACAGTTAAGTGAAATAAGTACATTTTCATGGCATAAGAATGTTGGTAATGCTATTCTTGACGAGATTCAAAAAGAACCCGGTTTGTTTGAAAAAATAAAGTTTTCGTTTGATGAAGGACAGCTTACTTTTACGGTACTCACCGGGTCATCTCAGGTACTTCTATTAAAAAAGGTTCGTGAAACCATGGCCGGAAGAATTAAACTTTTTGAACTTTTCCCTTTGATGTTATCTGAATTGGTTGATCCGTATGGAGAGAAAAAATCATCCGTATGTTTGGAGCAATTAACTGAAAGTAAATCGTTAGATACTCTTTTTAAAGATTATCCCTCAGTTTTATTGGGAAATGACTGGGAAGCTTTAAAAACTGCCGAAGACCTGTTAATAAAGTGGGGTGGCATGCCGTCATTATTGCACATAAAAAATGATAATGACCGGATAAATTGGCTTCACGACTATTCGGTTACATACCTTGAACGTGATCTTGCCGATTTGGCGCGGTTGAGTCATTTGATGCCTTTCAGAAAGTTTCAGGCTGTTGCAGCATTGCGGGCGGCAAATGTTTTGCAATATTCCGAGCTGGCCAGGGATACCGGAATTTCTGTTGAAACTTCAAGAAGATATATGGAGTATTTATCTGTATTGTATCAGAATTTTTTATTACAACCTTATTATAAAAATTTAACAAGCAGTCTGGTAAAAGCTCCCAAACTGTTTTGGACGGATAACGGTTTGTTACGGCAATCTTCGGGAATCGGTTTTAATATAACAACCGGCCAACTTTATGAAAATTATGTTGTTTCGGAAACAGTGAAATATATGAAAACAATCCGGAACAATGCGGGACTTTATTATTACCGTACCCGGTCGGGCATGGAAATAGATCTTATTATCGAAACGCAATACGGTTTAATAGCAATCGAGATAAAAAACAGGGATACTGTTGTTCAAAGTGATTTTTCATCAATTAAAAAGCTGGCTGCTGTTGCCGGCAAACAATGGGTCGGGGGAATTGTTGCATACCGGGGAAATAAAATTGAAAAGTTTGGCAATAACCTCTGGGCCGTTCCGTCATCAAGGTTATTAAGTTGATATTTTGTGTGTTGTGCAAGGTTGAAGCTTTCTTAACAAATCATATGTTACTTAATAATAAGTATAAATTACTACTTAATTTTAAGGTAAAACGGATTACGGATGGAATTTGTTACTTAATTTTTATAAATTTGCGGTTGTTGATTTCACCTTATAGACCAAACAAATGCCTGTATCTGCTTATATTGTAGATGACGAAAAGTATTCCAATAAACGCCTGGTTTATATGCTGCAGAACTTCTTGCACGGAGAAGTAAAGGTGTTGGGAACATCCACTAACCCTGAAGAGGTGTTGGATGTGGTGCCCCAAACAAAACCTGACATTCTGTTTCTGGATATTGAGATGCCGGAGATGAGCGGTATTGATCTGGCAAAACAATTACAAAGCAAAGGATACTGGGGAAGGATTATTTTTGTGAGCGGATACAAACAATATCTCATTAAAGCGTTACGGTCAAATGCTTTCGACTTTATCCTGAAACCTGTGGATGTGGATGAATTAAAAAGAGCCATTGAGCGGTATAAAAAAGAGATTGACAGAGAGTTTAATCCCGAAATAGTGCGTAAATACAATCTGTCAAAGAGGGAAATGGAAGTTGTGTCGTATCTTGGAAAAGGTTTGTCTTCCGAAGAAATTGCCGAAAAGCTCTTTTTAAGTAAAAATACGGTTGATACCCATAGGCGAAATGTGCTTCACAAAACCAAAACCCGGAATGTGGTAGAGCTGTTGAATTTATTAAGAAGCCGCTGATTAAAGTGTGACCCTGATTTAATATTCGTCCTCAACAAGTTCAAAATCAAGCTGTCGTCTTACCAGATTTACATTTTTTACCAGCACTTTTACCTTGTCGCCAAGCCGGTAGGTATTACCGTATCGTTTTCCTATTATCTGATAATTGTCTTCATCAAGATAATAAAAGTCGTCTTTCAGGCTTTCAAAACGGATTAGTCCTTCGCTTTTGCTGACAACCAGTTCCACAAAAAGTCCCCATTTGCTTACCCCTGAAATAAGTCCGTCGAACACTTTCCCTGTCTTATCGGTAAGAAATTCCACCTGTTTGTATTTCACCGAATCGCGTTCGGCATTTTGTGCCCGGCGTTCCATTTCCGAGGCATGTTTGCACATCTCCTCATAAGCCTCTTTGTTAACCGATTTTTTCCCTTCAAGATAACGCTCCAGCAGGCGGTGTACCATCAGGTCGGGGTAGCGCCTGATGGGTGAGGTAAAGTGGGTGTAATAGGGAAATGCAAGCCCGTAATGGCCAATGTTATCGGTTGAGTAATAGGCTTTTGCCATGGTGCGTATGGCTATGGTCTCAATCATATTCTCTTCGCCTTTCCCTTTAATGGCGTTGAATAGTTTGTTGTACGATTCGGCCAGTGTTTCACGCGACTGAATGTTTAGCGAATATCCCAACTTTCGTAAAAACTGCATAAAAGTATTCAGCTTTTCGGGGTTGGGTTCGTCGTGAACGCGATAAACAAAGGTTTTCGGTTTTTTGTTGCCGGCGGGTTTGCCGATAAATTCGGCAACACTTCTGTTGGCAAGAAGCATAAACTCCTCAACCAGAAAATTGGCCTCTTTTTGCTCTTTAATGTATGTTTCAACGGGTTTTCCGTTTTCGTCGAGGCGAAATTTAATTTCCGGGGTATTGAAATTAATAGCCCCTGCTCTAAATCTTTTTTTACGTAAAATTTGTGCCATACGATGAAGCGTCAGAATTTTATCGGCATATTCACCCTCTTCATTTTCAATAATTTCCTGAACTTCGCCATAGTTAAATCTTCTGTCGGAACGGATGACCGTTTTCCCGAACCATTGGCCAAGTACCTCCGCTTTTTCATTTATTTTAAAAACCGCCGAAAAGGTAAGCTTCTCCTCATTAGGGCGCAGCGAACATACCTCGTTCGAAAGTTTTTCGGGAAGCATGGGAATAACCCTGTCAACAAGATAAACGGAAGTTCCCCGTTCAAAAGCCTCTTTGTCGAGGGGTGTTGCCGGCCTTACGTAGTGCGAAACATCGGCTATATGTACGCCCGCTTCCCAAAGTCCGTCGCCAAGCGGACGCAACGACAAAGCGTCATCAAAATCTTTGGCATCTACCGGGTCGATGGTGATGGTCCATACATCGCGGAAGTCTTTGCGGCTTTTTATCTCTATATCCGGAATTTTGGTTTTAATGCGGCCTGCCGCTTTTTCTACCTCTTTGGGAAACGAAAGCGGGAAGTTGTAGTCCGCCAGGATTGACTTCATCTCCACGTCATTAAGCCCCGGCTTTCCAAGCACTTCAATTATCTCTCCGAACGGATTGTTGGAATGCTCGGGCCAGTCGATGATACGTACCAGAACTTTATCGCCGTTTTCCCCTTTTTTCAGGTTGCGTTCGGGTACAAAAATATCATACGGCATTGCGGAATTATCGGGAATGACAAACCCGAAGTTTTGCGATAATTGCAAAAGTCCTACGTAGGTATCTTTCCTTCTCTCCAACACTTCAACGATTTTTCCTTCCGGTTTTCTGCCTTTTCTTCTCGGGAAAAGCAAAACTTTAACGTGGTCTTCGTTCAAGGCATGGTCCACATTGTTTGAAGCTATGTATATATCGTCGCCTCCTTCATCGGGGATTACATAGGCTTTGCCGGTGCTTTTCATGTCAACCGTACCGGTGATATAGTGTTTTTTCGGCAAAATCTCTTCGGCATTTTCAACGTTGAGGACATATTTTCCCCGTTTCACTTCCTGCAGTTCGCCTGCCTGAAGCATTTCTTCCAATATTTCGAATATCACCTGTTTACCTGCCTTGTCGCGGATGCCCAGTTGTGCTGCTATCTGTTTGTTGTTGTAGGCTCTGAAAGGATTTTCGGCAAATAGTGAGAGTATTATTCGTGCAAGTGTATTTTTAGGGTGTTTTCCTTTTTTTCTTCTTTTTTTCGACATTTTATTCGGTTTAATTTTCTGCAAAAGTAGGCAATAGTTATGGTTTTGTTACTATGAGTTTCAAAATGTTATGTTATTTTAACGCTTTACGGCCGAAGTTATGAAAGGTTAAACGAATATTAAGTTTCTGTAAAGAAAAATATTTACAAAACACCTGATGCCCCTTGCAACAAGCTTTTTCGGTACTATTTGTTTTGTTTATAATCCCAGGCTGCCTTTACCAAACCTGTAAACAGCGGGTGCGGATATTTTACGGTGCTGCGGTACTCGGGGTGGAACTGAACGCCGACAAACCACGGGTGATCCTGTAATTCAATAATTTCCACAAGGTCTTCTTCGGGATTTATTCCTGTGAGTTTTACCCCGTTGCCGATAAACAGATCACGGTAATCATTATTAAACTCAAAACGGTGGCGGTGACGCTCGCGAATCATCTCTTGTTTGTACAACGAATAACTTATGGAATCCTTATCCAGCTTACAGTTATAAGCACCCAGTCGCATGGTACCACCGAGGTTTTTTACTTTCTTTTGTTTTTCCATCAAATCAATAACAGGGTAGGGGGTTTCAGGGTCAAATTCTTTGGAATGGGCACCTTTTAATCCCAAAACATTCCTTGAAAATTCGATAACGGCACACTGCATTCCAAGGCAAATTCCGAGAAACGGGATTTTATTTTCACGTACATAGCGTATGGCCTCTATTTTTCCGTTGATGCCCCGTTCGCCAAATCCGGGTGCTACCAAAACCGCATCCAAATCTTTTAACAAAGTTTCAGCCGGTTGTTCTTCCAATGCTTCGGCACTGATGGCTTTTACGTTTACCTTTAGCTGGTTGGCTGCACCACCGTGGATAAAGGCTTCATTTATTGATTTATATGCATCTTTCAGCTCAACATATTTACCCACAAGTCCTATGGTTACCTCTCCTTTGGGGTTTTTCAGATTTTTCAGAAACTGTTCCCAGTTGGAAAGGTCAAGAGTTTCCGGAACAGGCGTTCCTGTTTTTTTAAGTACTTCGATATCCAGTTTTTCATCGCGCATAAGCAACGGAACATCATAAATAGTTTCGGCATCAATGGATTCGATAACCGATGAGGTTTGTACGTTGCAGAATTGTGCAATTTTGGCTTTAATACCGGGTGTCAGGTGTTTTTCCGTCCGGCACACAATAATGTCGGGCTGAACCCCCTGTTCCAACAATGTTTTTACCGAATGTTGTGTCGGTTTTGTTTTAAGCTCGCCGGCAGCTTTCAGATAGGGTACCAGAGTGAGGTGAATTACCGCACAGCGGTCGCCAAGCTCCCATTTCATCTGACGAACGGTTTCAATAAACGGAAAAGACTCAATGTCACCTACCGTTCCTCCGATTTCGGTAATAACAAAATCGTATTTTCCCGTTTGCCCCAGCAACCGGATGCTTCTTTTAATTTCATCGGTAATGTGCGGAATAACCTGAACCGTAGTCCCCAGATAGTCTCCCCTTCTCTCTTTGTTAATTACGTTTTGATAAATACGCCCCGTGGTAACGTTGTTTGCCTGCGATGTGGGTGTGCTCGAAAACCGTTCGTAATGTCCCAGGTCGAGGTCGGTTTCCGCGCCGTCTTCGGTTACATAACACTCGCCGTGCTCGTAAGGATTTAGTGTGCCGGGGTCAATGTTTATATAAGGATCAAGCTTTTGAATGGTTACGGTAAATCCCCTTCCCTGTAACAGTTTGGCTAAAGAGGCGGAGATAATTCCTTTTCCGAGAGAAGATGAAACGCCCCCGGTTACAAAGAGGTACTTAACTTTTTTGTCCATGATACGGTTCTAAAAATTAAGTTTACAAAGAAACAAATTTTTGACAGACCGGTTTAACATTTTTGAATTAATTCTACCTGAAAAAATAAATTGTTACTTTTTCACGTTTGCAGACAACAAATCTAATAATTCATGTTTAAACTTAAAGTTTTTCTATTGTTGATAATTGCCGCCTTTTTATGGCAGGGTTGCAGCAAACATTATGATCCGTTTCATTCAAAATCAAAATGGCTGAAAGATTTTTTTGATGAGATTATTTCGGGAAAATACCCTGATATTGCCGCTATAAATTATTGGGATGAAAATTTCGGGGATACTTACTTAAAAATAAATTCCTCGAAAATATCTGAAAAAACCTATCGTAATCTTGTATCGGACGATATATTTATCACAAAATGTACATTTTCTGGAAAGAAGCTTATTCCTGTTGAAGGGAAAATGTACCTTTCTGCTTTCCCCGATTTTGCGGGAACTGAAGATACGGTTACGGCAGAGCGGATTCAAAAATTTGAGGAAACTGCCGGTAAGGAGATAGCCTGGGCCTATTTTTCAAATAACTGGCTGGATAGCCTGGTTTTTCCCGGAAATGCCGTACAGGTTATTGCCGGGGAAGGGGAAACGCCTTTTGTACGATTGATGTTTCGCAGTGTTTTTGAAGAGGATAAAGAAGACCCCAAGTATAAGCTGACAGACATTATAAACGGAA
This sequence comes from Bacteroidales bacterium, assembly GCA_027022105.1. Taxonomy (GTDB): domain Bacteria; phylum Bacteroidota; class Bacteroidia; order Bacteroidales; family F082; genus Sulfidibacterium. Next base: position 53,535 of record JALVZH010000301.1, read on the forward strand.
CTTACGATGTTGCACTTGAAGCCTGGGCTGTTGAAGCTGCAAATTGCGGTGTTAACCTGCTTGCCGAATTCGGTACGGAGGTAAACGGCAGTTGGTTTCCATGGAACGGCATTTATTGCGGCGGTGGCGAAACAACAGGATACGGAGACCCGGAATACCCCGACGGACCTGAGATTTTCAGAGATGCCTATCGCCATATTATTGATATCTGTAATCAGCAGGGGGCTGATAACATTACCTGGTTTTTTCATTTTGACGACAGCAACGAACCGGACGAGTGGTGGAATACCCCCGAATATTATTATCCCGGCGATGACTACATCGACTGGATCGGCGTAAGTGTTTACGGCCCTTTTCACCGGGGTGATGAATATATAAAACCCGAAGAATTAATAGATGCTGCCTATGAGATGATGAGAAATGTATCTGAAAATAAACCGTACGCTATTCTTGAGTTTGGAGTAACGGAGTTATAACCGGAAAACAGGGAATACTATTGTAGTTTGAGATTCATTTCATTATCAGTATTTTCCATATACGATTCTATCAATAACCGTTTTTTTGAGGTAATGTTCATGCTTTTGTCTGTATCGTATCCTGCAAGATACTTTGCCAGTGCTTCGAGAACTATGGCGCCGGTGTAGGCTTCACTTCGCCAAACTGCAAGGTCGGAATAAGATGACGAAAAGAAAATTCCTGCCGTCCACTTGTAGCTATAGCGGGGGATGTTTTTCATTTTTTCAAAAGCATCCCGGTTATGAATTTTCTGTTTTTTTCTCTTTCTGATGAGATAGTCAACGGCATCATCTATTGCCCGGCGGTATTCCGTTTCTTTTCCGGTTTCTTTTGCAATGTCTTCGCCTATATTTAGCAAAGCACACAAACCATAAGCTGTAGAGAGGATGTCGGAACGGTCTTTTCCTCCCGGAAATGCACCCTTTTTCCTGGGTTTTCCGTTACTGTAATCATCCTGCAATGCCAGCAAATCGTTTAACAATTTCCCCATGCCCGACCGCAGAACCGTGATATTACCGTCGCGGTATGCCCGTGTAACGGCGTATGGAAAGGTCATTTTGTTGGGATAATAAAGTCCGCAATCGGGCCACCGGTGCAGCTCAATTGCCCTTAACAACATGGCGGCAGACTCATGAAAACCCCGGATGTTTTTTCTGTTCATCATACCGGCAGCCAGCATAATATTGGCATTGATAACGGCATCCACATTGTTAAATCCCAATGGGATATCACCTATTGCCGGGGCCGAAAAAAGGGGCTCCGTTTCATCCCTTAACCAGGTAAGCCAGGCACCGCTGTTTTTTCTTTTCCAAAAATCGCGTGGGTCTTCATAAAGGGGATACCGTCCGTTATCACGCCATTTTTCAATTTCGGTCAGTGCGGCAGTGTCGATTATTGTTGTGGCTGTAGCTGAACTATCATTTATCTCTTTGTAATACTTTTTTTTAAGCAACTGAATTGTAACCTCTCCCGCAGTATCGTCCGCATCGTTCGGAATATTGAAGAACGAGACCACTCCATGCGGGTTGAGTTGCGGATTCATTACCTTTTTGAACCAGTCGGTGGAAGGAACATCCTGTCTGCAGACAATTCGTTTCCACAAAAAACGGTGGTGCGGATTGATATACGAATTGGCAAGAACTTCAATGTCATGTAACGGAATATTTAATGGCCCGTGAAAACCGGGTTTGTCCGGAACAGGGGGCCAGAAATTATATGCTTTTCCCCGTTTAAAATGTACGTCGAGGTTACGGGTGTTCTCTATCATTTCATGTATGAGCCGGTGGTCTGATTTTTCCTTGAATAAAAAGAAAGGATAAAGAATATAAGTGGCAGTAAACAGGTTGGGATCGTGAACGGCAACAATGGAACGGCCTCTGAAGCCCAAACGTTGGGGTAAAAAATGAACCGAGCTTGCCCATTCACCCTCTATGTTGTGTGTCTTAAGGGGTGGCCTTATGTTTGCATGAAAAGGGGGTAAAAAGGGGAGGTTGATTTCTTGCCTGCTTTTGGCACCGTCGCCTGCATCGGTGGCATCGTAATAGCAACTGCGTCGCCCCTTTCTGTCAATAATCTGGTTGTCGTACAGATAATATATAATTCCTCTTACCGTCTCTTTTATCTCTTTGTTTTCAAGGCGTTTTGCCACAATTAAGGAATCGGGCCGGGCACCGGATAACCTATGGAAGCCACAGGTGACAAATAATATGATTACAGTCAGACGTAATAATGGTTTTGCCTGTTTGATGCCAACCCCTGTCATAGTTTAGATTTAAAACTATCCTCATCCAATACAAAGGCCAAAGATATAAAAAAGATTTTTTTGTTAATTTTAAACAGCCTGACCTGCCGCCCGAAAAAACCTAATCTTATCAAACTAAATAAGAAAAAACAGCTCTTTTAATTAAAGAGTTTTTACAAATCTGATGTGGCAGGGCTTTAAAACCAAATTTATGTACTTTTGCTGCCTTTGGAAAAACACTTTAATAATAACAGGATTTGATAAGGCGAATAAAAATATTTCTTTGTAAATCAGGGTATTTGGCTCTTTTTGTTATGGGTGTTATTCTGTTTTTTACATCCTGTTCCGGTGGCAAGGTTAATAATAAAGAATCTTTTACTAAAAAAACCGGGAATGAGAGTGGAAAATATTTAAAACAACTGGAATCTGTCAGAGGCAAAGACAGTTTGCTGATGTTGATGAACCGTTTTGCAGATGATGTGGAAACGGAACTTGATACCGTTGAGAAAGCGAGGTACTTTTCGGGGCTGGGTGTTTTGTTGTATAAGCATTCGGAGCTTCGTCTTTCCGATTCGGTTTTCGGGTTGGCCCGTGAGCTTTACGGACACCTTGGCGACAGTGCCAATACAATGCACATGTGGATGAATCAGGCCGCCATGAAGGAGATGAGCGGGAATTACGACAGTGCTGTTTCCATTTACATCAAGGTAATAGACTTTTTTAAAAGGGAAAAAGATACGGTACAACTGGCCAACGGATATTCAAACCTTGCCATTTTGTACGAGGAAATAGAACAACCCGAAAAAGCTATTGATTACGACTTGAAAGCACTTGAATTGCGACAGAAAATAAAAGATACATTAAATATTGCCTATTCGTACAACAACCTCGGAGTTGTTTTTACCGAGCTGAAAGACAACCCCGATTCGGCACTTTATTATTACAAAAAAGCTGCAGATATCTTTAAAATGCTGCATGCCACAATGCAATATGCAACGGTGACCAACAACATCGGCCATATTTATCTGAATGAAAAAGAGTACGATCTTGCCGGGGAATATTTTCTTTATCCGCTTCATGTTTACGATTCGCTGGATATTGATCAGGGCAAAGCCGAAGTGCTGAGGAGTTTCGGACAACTCTATTTTGCCAAAGGAAATTACCGCGAAGCCATTCATGCACTGCAGGAAGCCATCCGGATAAATAAAAAGCTCTCTATGATGAAAGAGGTGCTGGAAATAGAGAAGATACTTGCCAAGATTTACATTGCCGAAGGTAATTATGCAGGAGCTACCGGAATTATGCAGGAGCACAACCGGCTGAGCGATTCGCTGTTGGGAATGGAAAAGCAAAAAGCCATTGCCGACATGGAAACCAAATACCGGGTTAAAGAAAAAAACAAAACCATAGAGGTGTTGAGGCTCGAAGAGGCTCTTCACAAAAAGCAGATAAAATACCAAACCGTTTTGATATCCCTGTTGGTGGTAATATTTGTTCTCATTGCCATTTTGTTCTATTACCACCGTAAAAAGAATGAAACCCGTCAGCGTCAACTACGCCTCGAACTGCAAAACTATCTGTTGCGTATCGGCGAACTTCAGGATGAGATTCAGGAGAAAGGCAACTGCACCAAATTTTCCGAAGAAAAGATAAAACAGTTCGACCTTTCGGAACGCGAAGCGGAAGTGCTCCGCCTCATAGCTTTAGGTTATAAAAACAGCGAAATTGCCGAAAAACTGTTTATTTCGCAAAACACGGTAAAAACACACATCAAAAACATTTATGTAAAACTGGACGTAAAAAACCGCGTGGAAGCCCTGAAACGTCTCGATATGATGAAATAAATTATACCGGTTCTCAATTCTGTATTTCCGGTTTGAATATCTTTTAAACCGCCGATAAATTTTTGTATTTTTATACGCATAAATTATTACATTTGTAAAAGAAAATAAAATCACACTTCGTAACCGGGAATTAACCATAAATATAAAGCGCTAAATTTGAATATTTTGAAAAATAAATAAGCCGGCAAACTAAATAAAGGTTGTTTTGATACATCTTGTTTTTATGTTGTCATTTTCCGATGCAATTGGAGAAACATTATGAATACACGTAAAGCTATAGGGATAACGATTATAACACTCTTGTTCTCAGGGCTTTTAAACCTTAAGGCTTCTGTCCGCAAACAAATTTCCATTGACAGTTTGAAACAGGTAATCGATACCGCAAGCCCCGACAGCAACCTGATAAAAACTTATATTAAAATTGGCGACTATTATTATCATTACACAAATCCCGATTCCGTATTGTATTATTATCGTAAAGCACTAAAGCTGGCCGGAAAGCTTGAAATGGA